>JAICMD010000274.1 GCA_025929405.1 Mucilaginibacter sp.
ACCAAAGCGTTTTTTGATAAGCACGGTGGCAAGGCAGTAATATTTAGCCGGTTTATGCCTATTATACGCACCATTGCGCCATTTGTGGCAGGTGTGGGCCGTATGCCTTTTGGCAGATACAGTGTTTATAATATTATTGGCGGCGCATCATGGATAGTGCTGTTTTTATTTGCAGGTTATATGTTGGGCAATGTACCTTTCTTTAAGGCCCATTTTTCGCTGATAGGAATTGCTATTATTTTGGTATCTATTATTCCGCCGATATATGCGGCGGTAAGAAGTAAAAGGAAATAATATAGAGACACAATGTAGTAGATATTATGTAGAGACGCAATACTTTGGTAGCTATATATTATTTTACACCAATTATTTTAAAATAAATTTGCAAATGGTGTAAATAACTTCTATATTTATATTGTAATTCAAAAGCAATGATAAATATAGAGTTTAAATCAATACGAGAATTAATCAAAGCGTTTCCTGACGAACAAACCTGTATTAATCATTTGGAGCAACTGCGTTGGAATGGCAACGTAGTTAGCCCATTTGATGAAACCTCTAAAGTTTACAAAACTGCACGTGGCTACAAGTGCAAAAATACAGGTAAATATTTTAATGTACGTACTCAAACTTTATTCGACAATACTAAGATTGAATTACAAACTTGGTTTATTGCTATATACCTTGTAACCGCACACAAAAAAGGTATTTCTTCACTTCAATTAGGTAGGGACTTAAACATTACTCAAAAGAGTGCTTGGTTTATGTTGCAACGTATCCGTAATTGTTTTGGCATTGATGCCGCCGAAACCGACCCAAACAATGATAATAAACTTGGTGGTTCAGGTGTAGTTGTAGAAGTAGACGAGACGGCAGTGGGTGGCAAAGCAAAAAACATGACCAAAGGCAAGCGTGTTAAAATGGCTGAAAATCGCTACAGCAATAAAACAGTTGTTGTTGGTATCATTGAGCGTGGCAGTAATTTACGTTTACACGCTGTTAAACAAGGCGATTTTATTCCTGACATAGTAAGGGCTAACGTAGATAGTCAAAGCGTTTTAATGACAGATACGGCTAATACTTACCTTGCGGTTGGTAAAGAATATGCTTACCATGAAACCGTAGATCATGTTAAAAAAGAATACACAAAGGATAAAGTATATTACACTAATACCATTGAGGGCTGTTTCTCTCTATTTGACCGCATGGTTATTGGTATATATCACTATGTATCGCCTAAGCATATGCAGATGTACGCCAATGAATTTTCATTTAGATTTAACAGCCGTAAAAATACAGAATGCAACAGATTTAATCTTATTAGCAAATTGCACTAATCGTTTAACCTATAACCAATTGACAAAATGAGTAAGATAATTGTAAATGGTCAAACCATAAATATAATACAACAAGGAGGCGAAGATTACATTAGCCTAACCGAAATGGTTGAGCAACACCCAGATGGCAATAAATTGATAGAGAGGTGGTTTAATACAAAATCTACCATTGATTTTCTTGGTGTTTGGGAACAGATGTATAACCAGGATTTTAAAACCCCTGAATTCAGGGGTTTTAGGGAAAACGTTGGATCTGGCGGTTTTTTTATATCTGCAAAAAAATGGATTGAAACAACTAATGCTATTGGCATAACCGCCAAAGCTGGTCGAGGTGGGGGCACTTACGCACATAAAGATATTGCTTTCGAATTTGGCACTTATATAAGCCCCGTTTTTAAATTAGCTTTAATTAAAGAGTTTCAGAGACTTAAAGATGAAGAAGCAAAGAAACTTGGTGGTCATTGGGATTTTAGACGATTTACAGCAAAAGTAAACTTGAAAATACAAACAGATGCAGTAAAAGAAGTGATAATTCCTCAAACTCATTTACCAGTAGAAAAACAAGGTATACTATATGCCGAAGCATCGGATATAATATACTTGGCAATGTTTGGTTACACCTCAAGACAATGGCGGGATAATAATCCTGAATTGGCAAAAAAAGGGTGGAATATTAGGGACGTTGCGAACACCCATCAATTAATTGTTTTAGCAAACTTGGAAAACATAGATGCGCTTTTAATAAAAAATGGGATAACAGACAAGCATACGAGGATACAGGAATTAAGGAAAGAAGCCCTGTCTCAAGTTAAGCTACTTAGAACGAGTACCGAATTACAACACGAGTTGATAGAAAGTCCTCATTTAGCCGAACACAAAAGACTTTCTCAAACTGATACGACCTCAAAGCAAACGCCGTCATTAAATGAGCCTTTATCAGACTTTAACAACAAACTAAAAACCGCACTTAATTACAATCCAAAAAAGGAAAGCGATAAGTAGTTGCTTATCTACTTCGAGGACTCCAAATTGTATGTTTTATTAAATACTTTTCAATTTTATTATAATCCATAAGAGAGGATTCCTCAAGTTCCAACGACCGATTAGAATATAATATTCTCGGCAAACTCTTTTTTATTTTAGTGCTATCTGTGTATGTTATACCGATGCAAATAAAGACCGAGTCCACGATTCGCTTATAATTTGTAAGCGACTGACTAAATCCGCTCGTTTCCCTCGTTGATGGATAAATCTCTACAGATTTGTTTATATTATTAATACCGTACTTATTCCCATTGTCATAAACGATACCGTCTTTTAATGTGACAAAATACGTTACTATACTAATATCAAATGCTTTTCCTGTTCCATAATTTGTAAGGTAAAACCTTAGAATTGGGTCGGCTTTTTTGTTGCTTGTATCAATTTTAGGGTTAGTCTGTCCGCTTGGGGCCGGACTATATCCTAATAACGCAAAAGGTGATTGGCGGTTGGGGGTTTTAACTACAGTAATGGTTTTAGTTTCGGGGTTGTAAGATAGGTTATGAGCTTTCAATGAACTATCGACACTTTTTATCAGTTCTGATTTGTCTTTCGTCCTTAGCCTTTTATCTTCCTCACTATCGTTGTAACTGTTGATAATATCCCATACGCCAAAACTAACCCCAGCAAGTATTACTAACCCCAATAAGGCTTTCTTTATGGTTCTGTAACTATTAAAATTCTCGAAATAAAAATAACATCCAATAAATGTTAAAAGGAGATATGCCACTATCTTTACGGTAAGGCTCATGTTTGTATTGGTTAGGTCTACCAATATAAGAATTATGAGCGTGTTTGAAAATTAGTTAATTATTTTTTTGGAAAATTTGGACATGGCGCACCCAGCAACAGTTGGTGTAAACTGATATATAGTTATCAATACTTTGCGTCTCTATACTTGGCATCTCTTAATAATCAATTACCGGTATTTTTCCTGATTTAAATACAGCCTCTTCATGCCTTGTTTTTTGCATTTCTGCGAAATTTAAAGGTTTGGCTATCAATTTATCAAGATCAGGCTGCCCCGCATCAACCCAGGCCGAGTACCAATAGCTGGCCACCATTTGTACGGCTGCCCGCATACGCCTTTGTACCATACCTCTCAATAATTTTTGATAAGCGCGGCTATACTCAACCGAATAATCAGTAACCATGCGGTTGCCCCGTTTTACCCGAACCATTTTTTTGTTTAACGGATATTTACGACTAAGCAATCGTTCCATCAGTAATACCGAATCAACCTCGTTAAACGATGCTTTGCATATTTTAAATGCCTGTGCCAGCGGATCATTTATATATTTGACCTTACTGCCATAAAGGTTATAATTATTGCCGAATAGCTCAGGTAAACGTGTTTCCCATAAAGCATGTATACCGGTTTGATTAGTTAGCTGCCCGTTGTAGTTTTGGGTAAGATGTAGGGGCACATGCGCATCGGCAATATAATGCCCTAAGTTGGCTGATGTGGTTAATATGCCTGTAGTATCGTGTCGTTTAAAGGCATCAACCAGCCAGTAGTAGTTGCGTTGTATGGTCCAGGGTACGGTGCCATTAATATACAAGGTATCCTCACTGTATTTTACAACTGCATCCTTCCAGCGTTTGGGTATGCGCGCAAAAGGGTTTTTGCCATAATGGTCGGCATTTAAAAAGTGGCGCGGCGCTTCGGTGCTATCCACATAACGCTTTTTATCGGCGCTTACGGCATGGTCGGTAATAAATTCAATATTGGCTTTATAAAACCCGGCCATGGCTTTGGGCAGCATATAAACTGCCATACGGTTAATGCGGTAATGGGCATAAAAGCCCCATGAGGAGCAAAGCAATATCAATAATAACCCGCAAATGATGTTTATTGATGATCGCATTTTTTAATAATAGGCCGCAGTTGTATTAAAACAACTAAAATAACCGCATTTTAACCATAAAAACTAATTTAAAAAAGTGATTTGATTTTATAAA
>JAICMD010000112.1 GCA_025929405.1 Mucilaginibacter sp.
TAACAGCATATTTAAAAAATGAATAATGATATGAAGAATTTAAAAGAAGAGGATATTGACTCAATACTGTTTAATTCATTAGCTAAAGAGCCCGAGTTGTATTTGCCGCATGGCTTTGAAATTATTGTCGCCAGAAAAGTATCATATTCTAAGCCATTGAGCTTTAAAGTTTATGGCATAGCTATTTTGACTGCAATCCTAGTATTTGGCATAGCTATTTGCATGCTGAAATTATCTAAAACTGGCGCAGCCACCGAACTACTATCCTTCTTATCACAATTTAAGTATTTGATCTTATCAATTTTATTAGTTGTATTAGGGATTGAATATCTCGATCAAAAGTTTGTCAGATTTATCCAAAAGTGAATTTTTAATAAAACAAAAAGCCTCAAATTGTATAATTTGAGGCTTTTTACTTAAACCAGTAGCGGGGAGCAGGATCGAACTGCCGACCTTAGGGTTATGAATCCTACGCTCTAACCATCTGAGCTACCCCGCCGGATAGGTGTTCCTAAAAAAGGTTTGCAAATATAGCAGAAATTCGTTTCCTTTAGAAAAAATGTTAACATTGCAACGCATTGAAGTTGTAATTACCTATACCCCCCTTATGTCTGAGAAGAAGAAATTTAATATTGAGTACGAAATAAAGTCATCTCCACGTATACTTTTTAGTTTTTTAAGCGAGCCTAATGGCTTAACTCAATGGTTTGCCGATGATGTGAGCATACGCGACCAGATTTATACCTTTACTTGGGATGGCGAACAACAATCAGCCAAATTGATTGCCATTAAAGAGAATAAACTGGTACGTTTTAAATGGGTTGATGACGAGCCTCAATGTTATTTTGAAATGGAAATATTGCAGGATGAACTTACCAACGATGTTGCCCTGAGCATTACTGATTTTGCTACTGACGAAACCCTTGCCGAGCGCCGCTCAATATGGGATAACCAGATACGCTACCTGATTAGTGTATTGGGTGCCTGACGGTATGTTAATTTTTCGCTAATTTTGTATAGTGAAAAAGATACATCTTTTACTCCTTAAATCATTCATCAGGCCATTTGTTGTCACTTTTTTAATAGTGATGTTTGTGCTGCTGATGCTGTTTCTGTGGAAATACATCGATGACCTGATAGGCAAAGGTTTTGAATGGTATACCATACTTGAATTGATGATGTATGCCTGTGCCAATAACGTACAAATGGCGCTCCCTCTGTCTGTACTGCTTTCATCCATCATGACTTATGGTAGCCTGGGCGAAAATTATGAGCTGGTAGCTATAAAATCGGCAGGCATTTCACTAACCCGCGCCATGTATCCCATGTTTATTGCGGTAACCGTACTAAGTATCAGTGCTTTCCTTTTTTCGGACTATATGCTGCCTATCGCCAACCTTAAATATTACTCGTTATTATGGAGCGCACGCGAACAAAAATCAGCTAATTTTTTGCCCGAAAACGTTTTTAGCAACAGCTTTCCGGGATATACTATCCGTGTAGGCAAAAAAGATCCTGACGGGCAAACTTTACATAACCTCATTATCTATTCAAAAGGGGTAAATGATATTAATACCGCCCGTATTGATGCTAAAAAAGGCTTAATGTACCGTACACCCAATAACCAATACCTGATATTAAAGCTTGAAGATGGAGTAAGGTACGAAGAACAACCGGGCGACGGTCCACGAGGCGCGCTTAATCCACGCCAGCAATTTGTGCGTTACCGCTTTAAAAGCACGCAGCAACGGCTTGACCTTTCGGGCTTTGCATTTAAACGTGCTGATGAAAACCTGTTTACCAAAGCTTACCAAATGATGAATTTAAAGCAATTGCGTAAAGACATGGACTCCACCCAGCATCGTTTGGATAGCAGCCAGTTGGATAATTTTAAAACCATCACTACAGCTTATATCAAATTCTTTACCGTTCCGCATAAATCATTGGCAGTAAAAAAACCGGTGCCTGCAAAATTAAATATATTGGCAGGTCAGCAGCGCAGTGCACAGTCAAGCGCCATATCAAATGCTTTAAGCGAGGCCCGCAATATGGTGGATGTTATTAAAAACCGCAATACGATGAATAAGGAAACATCGGGAAATTTGCACCAGGCACAGGTTGAGTATCAGAAAAAATTTACGTTATCTGCCGCATGCCTGGCTTTATTTTTAATTGGTGCACCGTTGGGGGCTATTATACGCAAAGGCGGTTTGGGCCTGCCGGTGGTAGTATCAGTAATATTCTTCCTTATATACTACATCATATCAACTATTGGCGAAAAATATGTAAAGGCCGGTGATGCCTCGCCAATAGTTGGTATGTGGATAGCCATTTTTATACTGACGCCTATAGGCATGTTCCTATCCTATAAAGCAGCTAATGATTCGGTGATATTTGATATCGAAGCGTATAAACGTTTCTTTGCGCGGATTTTTAAGCGGAAGAAAGTGATTGGTCATTAGTGATTAGTTAATTAGTAAGTGTAACCAATCACTGATCATTAACAACAATTTACATATTCCCGACTATTATACTTTTATTATAGCTTAATTTTACCTATTATTAGTTAGTCCTTGTAAAAGGATTGTATAAGTTTAATACTATGCTTAACACCATACCCCAAGCTATTGAGGCAATAAAGGCCGGCCAAACCATTATAGTTGTTGATGATGAGGATCGCGAAAATGAAGGTGATTTTTTAACCGCCGCACGTAATGCAACACCCGAAGCCATAAATTTTATGGTACGCCATGGCCGGGGGCTTGTTTGTGCACCAATTACCCAGTTAAGGGCCGAGGAGCTGGAACTGGAGCTAATGGTGAGCCATAACACAACATCTTTTGAAACAAATTTTACCGTATCTGTTGATCTTTTAGGTAACGGATGCACTACCGGCATATCTGCTTCTGACCGTTCAAAAACAGTCATGGCGCTTATTGACCCTGCCACTACCCCGCAGGACTTGGGCAGGCCGGGACATATATTTCCGCTTATTGCCAAAAATGGCGGCGTACTGCGCCGTGCGGGCCATACTGAGGCTGCTATTGATTTATCCGTTTTGGCCGGGTTTGAACCTGCCGGAGTGATATGCGAAATTATGGACGAAAACGGCGAAATGGCACGTTTACCCCAATTGATGGAAATAGCCAGGGAGCATGATCTTAAAATAATTTCGATAAAGGATCTGATAGCTTACCGTTTGGACGCCGAAACCCTGGTTAAAAAAGAAGTATCAGTAAACCTGCCTACCGAGTGGGGCGATTTTGAAATGATAGCCTATACCCAACTCAACACCGGCGAAAACCATTTAGCACTTGTTAAAGGCACTTGGGAACCTGACGAAGCCATTTTGGTACGTGTACATAGCTCATGCGTTACGGGTGATATATTTGGCTCGTGCCGGTGCGATTGCGGACCGCAATTGCATAAGGCAATGGAGATGATACAAAAAGAAGGCAAGGGTGTAATTGTATATATGAACCAGGAAGGCCGCGGTATAGGGCTGGTAAATAAGCTAAAGGCGTACAACTTGCAGGAAAACGGATTTGATACCGTTGAGGCTAATTTACAGTTAGGTTTTAAAATGGATCAGCGCGATTATGGCATAGGCGCACAAATATTGCGCAGCCTTAACGTATCAAAAATGAAGCTGATGAGCAATAACCCTAAAAAACGTGCGGGGCTGATTGGTTACGGTTTAGAAGTAGTTGAAAATGTGCCTATTGAAATTGCATCAAACCCGCATAATGAAAATTATTTGCGTACCAAGCGCGATAAGATGGACCATGCCATCATGAAGGATCATTGATCCTGATCCTCGGGAGTAGTATTGTTTTTTACGCTACCTTGCGGCTGGGAAGCATTGGCATCGGTGTTTGCCGGTTGTACAGGGGTAGTTCTTCGGCGTCCGCGTCTAAACATGTTGCGTATAAACTCGCCAAAGGTGTCAAAATCGCGTTGGTAAACCAAACCCAATCCATTTACATATTGTGCGCTAAACTGACCAATGTAATTATTTAACGTAGTGGTGTTTAATACCCTGTACGAATAGCGGGCCATTAAATTACCATCGGGCCTTATCAGGTACGATGCTTCAAAATCTTTGGTAAGGTTGTTATACGAGTTGGAGTTGAACAAAGCATTGTTATTAACCAGGTCGGCACTTCCGGTAGTGTTAAACAAGCTACCGGTAAGTCTTATACGCTCATTAAATAACCTTACCGACGCTCCGAAATCATTGAATGAGCGTATGTTAAAGTCGACGTTTTTAATGTTTGATTGTGAAATAAGATTGTTTATTTTATTAAATGTAAATTCGCTTACTACACTTGCGGCCGTACCCCGCACCTCATTAGTTAAACTGCTGCCCGTACCCGGTGCAAACTGGCGCCTAACAATTACACTAAGCGCCTGCTGGTTACGGTTATTAATATCGCTAAGGTAGGTTGCCAGGTCATCCTTTATAGAAGGTTCAGTAGGGAAATTAAAATCAAAATCAATATTTGGATGTACCAGCGATTTAGTAATTACCAATTCGGCCTGCACCAATACCTGTTTAGGTCCTTGCGGCGATGTTGTACCCGCAGCAAGGTAAAGGTTTGATATATCGGTACGTACTTCATAAATAGCGTCAAGGTTAATTTCGGCATTGGCCGGATTACCGTTCCAGTGTATGTTGCCGCCCTGTTTAACTGTAAAATTTTTGCTGATGAAGTTTTTGGCCGTAAAGTCAAACTTACCCGATGTAATGTTAAAATCGCCATACATATCAAAATCGCCGAAACTATTAATATGCAGGTTTAAGTTTTTTGATTGCCCGGTGCCTTCCAGCACACCATAATCGGTAGTAATTTTTACTGTTGTTTTTTCATCAACTGTCAAATCAAAATTAAGGGTAACTCCATTAAATGCTTTGGTTTTATTTACAACCTTAGCGGTATCGCTATGGCTTACAAACTTTATAAAATCATAATCGCCAACGGTTGACGACGTATTTAACGGAATATTGAACACAGTGCCTGCTTCGGTACTGGCCTTTATGTTGATATTCATGTTGTTAACAGGGCCGTTAAAACTAAAATCGCCCGAGGCATACGCAGTACCATAATACAAATGGTTGTCCTTAAAAGCGGTATTAAGGGCCATTAATTTTTGTCCACGATCTATATGTAAAGTAGCATTAACAGTAGGGTTGGCAAAGTCACTTAAATCAACCTTACCACCATCCAAAATTTTTCCGGTACCATTAAGTGTATCCTTTAGTGCAAGTCCGCCTACGTTTATTATATTATTTGCAACAGTTAATCTATCATTAAGTATATATGGCGTTTTTAAGTAATCAACGGTAAGTCGGGTATTATTGAGGGTCAGGTCACCGTTTAACTCCGGTTTTAGGGCCGTGCCTGTTAGCTTTAAATTAGTTGATATAGTTCCCCGCAGGTCAGACACCAATCCCTTAACAAAAGGCTGGAATATAATGGCTTCGGTTTGGTTCATCTTTACATCAAAGTCCAGTTTTTGGCCATCTTCTTTACCAAGCAGGTAGGCTCCTGTTATATTCAGCGTTTCCAAACCACGGTTTAAAATATTCAGTTTTACATTGGCTTGCTTGCGGGCATTATCCAATGTTGAAGCTATTTTAACATTACCTACCAGCGTTTTATTCATCCTGAAGGTATCAATGGTAAGTTGCGCATCAACTCCGGGGTTTTTGGTAACCCCGGTTAACAGCACATCGCCATTAAGCTGCCCGCCCATATCAATACCTGATGATTTTGTAAGCTGGTTTATGGTTGACATGTTAAACTTATCAAAGGCCACTTTCAGTTTATCTTCCGGGTTGTTTGATATAAAGCCATCAATTTTAACCATTTGCTGCCCGTTTGATAATTCAAAGCCCGATATGGCTGTTTTTCCGTCAAGCAACTTTATGTCTACCTTCTCTTGTATCTTCCACTTCTGGTGCTCCAGTATCACATCTGATGGCAACAGGCTTAGTCTTGCTGTTGTATCGCGTCCAAATCTTACCAGGCCATACAAGTCTAACTGGTTAGCTGCATCCTTATCAGCCAGTTTAACGTTAAAGTTCAGGCTGTCGCGTTTTAAAAAGTTGGTTATATCTATATTTTTTACAAATAGCTTATCAGTAAGGTCAATACGATTTAGGGAAACGTTAATACCCATATAATCATCTGTAGTGCTTTCGTCAATAATAAAATCATTAAATACTATACCCGAATATTTGATGGTTTTTATATAGCCGTTTAGCGTAGCTGTTTTATCGGTCGAATTAAATTTGCCCACAAACGTTCCCTGGTCAGGTATTTTAAATGCCGGGGCAAAAATGGCCAGCAAGGGATCAACCTTTTTTAGTTTTAAATTGAACTCAAAGTTTTGCGGCTTAAATTCGGCGATATTAGTTTTTAACGATGGAATGTATTTTTTAACGATGGTTTTAAAATAATCGGGCAAGGTAGCCAGGTCATAACTACCTTTTATGCTGCCATCCATAATATCAGACACCATTGTAATCGACCTTGATTCGCCCCTGCCGCTTGCCTTTAAATAAACCGAATCAACCAGGTAATTATTCCGCGGGTCAATAATGCGAATGGGCGACAGCAGTATCTCGCCTTCAAAATTTTTAAGATTACTGCCGGTTACCCGCGTTTTTAAACGGGTGCTTATAGTAATGGTATCATTAAGCAGTTTAAGTGTATTCAGGTGCGCGTTATCAACGGTAGCAGTAAAATCATAAACCGGCAGCTCAGGGTTAAGGTCCATACTACCGTCTAAATCAAGCTTTATGTTTTTATCATTAACCTTAATTTTAGCGGCAGCTATTTTGTGTGCAAACGTGCCATTTAAAGTAACGTTATTGTAATTGTAATTTTTAAACACCACATTGGCAATATCGGCGCTTACTTTAGTGTTCAGGTTTTTCAAAGCATCGCCGCTGCCTTTTACGTTGGCATTGGCGGTAATACGGCCTATGTCTTTACTGTCAATTAAAGTGCCCAGGTCAAAATTATAGGTAACTATTTTGCCGCTGTAACTTGGAGTTCCGGCCTTATCAATTTTTAGGTTAATGTCAGGATCAAAACGTCCCAGTTGGGTTTTAAATGAGCCGAATGCTACAAAATCATTTTGTACACCCGTAAACCTGCCGCTAAAATTAATATTGCCAAATTTGGCTAATACATCCGGTGCTTTTGCTTTTGGATTACCTGTAAAATGACTATATAGATAATCCATATCCCGCTTATTGGTAGCTATCTGGTCAAATTTCAATTCAAGGAAGGTATTTTTCCAATCCGGCAATCCGCGCAGGTTAAAATCGCCTTTTATATAGGTAGCCTGCCCGGCAGTAATGGTAAGTTTTTTAGTTTTTAAATTATTAACTAAACCTTTTACCTGCCCATCAATCCCTAAATTAAAATCTACTTTATCTAACGGGGCGAAGTAAGCAATATCTGATGACGATAACCGTGCCGATTTAAAGTTGGCATCCATCCGTATCTTATTCTCAAAATCATGGAAATCGTCAAATGAATTAAAGCGCATCCTGAAATGATCCCGTAACGTTGAGTTAGGAGTTTTTATCAGCATCCTATCGGCCAGTATCTGGTTACTGTCAATGGTTAGGTTAGTAGTAAGATCCTGTAAATTAAACCCGCTTTTTTCCCTGAAGGTCATTTGATGTATATCACCTTTAAACAAATGATTTTTCAGATCAAAACCAGTAATGGTTGTGCTAAAATTATATACATCAAAGTCTGAAAAGTTTATCCCGTTTATGTGTTCATTTTTAAGCTGATCCTTATACCTGAACCTTAAATTTTTTACAACCGTTTTTTGCAGGTTAACTATCCAGGGTTTTCCCGGTTTTTTAACCGTATCCTTTGATGCAAAATGATCTAAAATAAACTGCAGGTTGGTTTGGTGGTTCTTTAACTTTTTAAGATAGAAAGAGCCATTATCCAGCTCTATCAAACTTATATTAAGCTGTTTATTGCTGATGCTCGAAAAAATGGAAAAGCCACTTACATCAACCGTTAACTTAGGCGTATTTATTAAAGTATCCTTTTGCTGATCAAGCACAAAAAACCCTTCTAAAACTACCGACGAGAAAGGTTTAACATACAAACTTTTTACGCCAACCGTAGTATGCAACTGCTCCGAAAAATATTTGGCTACCTTTTTAGCGGCCCAGGTTTGCACAGGCTTGTATTGAAAAACTAAAAGCAGTATGCTTACCATTAGCAGTAACAGTAATACAATACTTAAGGCTATTTTGAGTAGTTTTTTAATAACTTTGTCTTTTTAAGTCAAAAATCAAAAGTAAAAATTCAAAACGTGAACTTTACTTATGAACTTTATTTACAATTAATAGTTTAATCCTTTTTGACTTTTGAATTTTAACTTTTTAATTAACAACCCGTGTCTGTAATATTAGCCATCGAATCTTCATGTGATGACACCTCGGCCGCTGTTTGTGTTGATGGTGTGGTGTTAAGCAATGTTATTGCCAACCAAACCATACACCAGGCATACGGGGGGGTTGTCCCTGAGCTTGCCTCAAGGGTTCATCAGCAAAACATAGTTCCTGCTGTACAACAGGCTTTAATTAAAGCAAAAGTAAGCAAAAATGATGTGGATGCGGTAGCTTTTACACGCGGTCCAGGTCTTTTAGGCTCACTTTTGGTTGGTGTATCGTTTGCCAAGTCATTTGCTTTAGCAAAAAGCCTGCCTATTATTGAGGTAAACCACATGCAGGCGCATATTTTGGCGCACTTTATTGAGGATCCTAAACCCTCATTTCCGTTTTTATGCCTTACCGTATCGGGCGGGCATACGCAGATAGTTTTGGTGAAGGATTATTTTGATATGGAGGTAATTGGTCAAACCCTTGACGATGCCGCGGGTGAGGCGATGGACAAAACCAGCAAAATACTTGGGCTGCCATATCCGGGCGGGCCGTTAATTGATAAATACGCGCGCCAGGGTAACCCTGATGCTTATAAATTTCCTGAACCGCAAATACCGGGACTTGATTTTAGCTTCAGCGGATTAAAAACATCTATCTTATATTTTATAAGAGATAATGTTGCTGCCAATCCTAATTTTATTGAAGAGAATTTGGCGGATATCTGCGCATCCGTTGAAGGCAGGATTGCCAGCATTTTGTTGAACAAACTGGAAAAGGCAGCAAAAGAATATGGTATTAAGGATGTGGCACTGGCAGGTGGCGTATCAGCCAACACCGGGTTAAGACAGGGGTTGCTAAAATTGGGCGAAAAAAATGGCTGGAACTGCTTTATACCGCAATTACAATATTGTACAGATAATGCAGCCATGATAGCCATAGCCGGATATTATAAATACTTAAAAGGAGAATTTGCCGACCAAAGCATAGCGCCGTTGGCAAGGATGCCGATGTAGATCATAGGTTATGGTTGATAGTTCATGGATAAACTTACTATGAACTATCAACCATGAACCATCAACTTAACATAATGAACGTACCATCACTTATATTCTGGGCAATTTTTGTTTTGCCGCTGGTAGTATTTTTAATTTGGCTAATGCGGCAGGATAAACGCAATGGCCGTGCAGGACTTATAATATTAGCTATTATAGTTATTGGCGGTATAGTATATATGTACTTAAAAACTGGCGGCCAGTGACCATGATTTTTAAGATTGAAAAGATAAAAAGATGATTGGATACATTGCTTATATAAGATGCTTCCGTTCCTCAGTATGACAATTTGTTAAACTATATCGCACTCAACAACGCCCTTCTCTGAGCCATTATATACCCAAAATGCAATCCTTCATGAAAGGGTAAAAACTTAAAGGCATCTTCAACATTATTTAAGTCTACACCATAACGAGTTGTCCAGGCAACGTAATTGGCAAAAATGTTGTTGTTATAATCTACTACAAATTGATCAAGAGTAGTAGTGAAATAGTCTTTAATCTCTTCTAGCTCCGCCTGGCTGATAAAGCGTTCAGGCTTGCTGCCCGGGCCATAGGTATTGTAGTAGTCTTCGCTTACTATCATCTCGACACCTGCACGGCGATAGCAAATGCCTTGTTGTGCAGCTACCAGGTGGCCCATGTTCCA
>JAICMD010000132.1 GCA_025929405.1 Mucilaginibacter sp.
CCTTATCCTTTTTAGTAAGGTCGGTGATGTGGTCAACTATCTGAAATTTTTCGGCTGCGCCTAAAACCATGTCAACACCGGGTATTTCGGCAATTTCTTTAGGCTTTAGCTGCGCATAGCATCCTACAATAGTAACGTAAGCTGATGGAGATATTTTAAGTGCCTCCTGAACAATTTTTTTGCATTTTTTATCCGCATTCTCAGTAACCGAGCAGGTGTTTATTACAAAAACATCAGGCGTGTTGGTAAAATCAACCGTATCAAAACCGGCCTGGTTAAACTGGCGGCCAATTGTTGATGTTTCCGAATAATTCAGTTTACAACCCAGCGTATAAAAAGCAACTTTTTTATTCATTTTTAAAGCTGCAAAGATAGTTATTTTAGAGATTAGTTAATTAGAGATCAGAGATTGGTTGAATTGATTTGTTGATCTTTCTATTTTATAAACCCTTGCGTTGCAGCCAGGGCTAATTGGCGGTATTCAAATGTGGGCTTATAATCAGCTTTACCTAATGAAGTTGCCAGGTCATAATTGGTTAATGCATTAACATAGTTATCCCTATTTCCGGCTAATTTAAAGTATGCGTAGCCACGCAGGTTATAATTATCTGCAATTTCAGGCTTTAACAGGATGGCACGGTCAAAATCAGCTATTGCTTCACTAAACTGGTTTGCCTTTATTTTATAAGTGCCGCGTAATGTAAAATATCTTGCTTCGGTAACATTTGTTACAATAGCCTTATCCATATCAGCAACGGCTTCTGTAAAATGCCCTTGCTTTTCTTCCAGGCGTGCCCGTTCAAGATAAGCCAACGCATACCTTTGGTTGATATTGATTGCCTGGTTCAGATCGGCTAACTGGTCGGTAACACTACCCATTCTTCCTTTCTCAATTGAACGTAAAACAAAGGCTTCAACATTTATAGGGCTTTGTTGTATGACCCTGGTGAAATCAGCAATAGCCTCCTGTGAATTACCTAAAAATGATTTGGCACGTGCCCTGTAATAATAAGCCCCCGTAAATTCGGGATCAATTTGCAACGCATTGTCCAAATCCTCTATTGCCGACTGATATTCTTTTATATCTAATTTTGCTATGGCACGATTATTATAGGCAATTTTATATTTGGGGTCTATTTGAATGGCCTGATCGCAATCTTTAATAGCTTCGCTGTATAACTTTAACTCTCTTTTAGCAATACTTCGCTCATTATATGCACGTAAAAAATCAGGTTTCAAGGCAATGGCTGTACTAAAATCGGCTATTGCATCACCGTAACGTTTTAGCTTTGCTTTGGCAACACCCCGTTCAAAATAAGCAGTAACGTTTGTAGGATCGGCAGCTATAACCCGGTCGTAATTTGCAGTTGGCGAAATTATATTTTGATTTACTGTAGATGTGGGCCTATCTATAATAATGGTTGTTGTATTTGGATTTTGAGCGAATACAGTTGTGATAAAACTCCCCGAAAATATCAGCAAAATTGGTAAGACTTTCATTTTATTAGTGGTTTGGTTACCTTAAAATAAAAGAATATTTAACCAAAACAATGGCAGTCAGCCTATTTCTAATTCTATTCTAATCTGAAAAAGGAATTATTCACTCCATCGATAGCTTTCATTTTGCAATCCTATCAGGTCAATAACCCGGTTTACTACTGTCATGGCTACGTCTTCAATAGTTTGGGGGTTGCTATAAAAGGATGGTACAGCAGGGCAAATTATTCCGCCAGCTTCGGTAACGGTTTGCATATTGCGGATATGGATAAGGTTAAGCGGCGTATCGCGGGCTACTAATATTAGTTTACGCCGCTCCTTGAGAATAACATCAGCAGCTCGGCAAATCAAGTCATCTGATACACCGGCTGCTATTCTGCCTAATGTACCCATGGAGCATGGAATAACCACCATGGTATCAAACATGGCCGATCCGGAAGCAAATGGTGCCATAAAATCATTCTTGGCATAAAATTTAAAAGGTAAAGTTTTGTAACCGGTATTATCCAGCTCAAATTCCCAAACCTGTTTGGCATTGTCAGACATTACAACGGCAACCTCAGCTATCTGGCTATTTAACTGTTGCAGCTTTTGCAGTAATAACTGGGCGTAAATGGCGCCACTGGCACCGGTTATGGCTACAACAATTTTGCGTTTCATATTTATGCAACAAACATCGCCATAAAAAGTTAAAGGCACAAAAAAGGGTCGAATACAAAGTACCCGACCCTACATCTACCTATGAAAAACATGCTCCTTTTTGGAGCAACACAAATGTAATAAAAGTTTCGTAATTATTAAATAATTTAATAAAATTAATTTAACCTACTTATTAAAATTCTTTTCAATGAGTGTTTGTATAATGCCATCAACCATCCCTACGCTGGGCACATACATTTGTTTAATACCTCCCCATTTCATTACAGCCATGTAAATTTCGGCGGCTGGGATAATAACATCTGCCCTATCCTGATTAAGCCCTAATACATTAATACGGTCCTTCAATGAAAAAGAGTTTAAGTAGGTATATATCGATTTTAATTTTGCAAAGCTTATAGGTGCTTTATCTTTTTCTTCGGCCAACTTATATAGCTTATTGATATTACCACCCGTACCTATGCCTGATATATTTTTAAACTGCCGGGTATGCTCACGTATAAAATCATGCATTTCGGTCCAGGTTTCTTCCGTGTCCTGGTTGTCAAGTATACGTATAGTACCAATGTTAAATGATTTGGAAGCCAGTAACTCCCCTGCCGAAAATAAGGATAGCTCAGTACTGCCACCGCCAACATCAATATACAGGTAGGTTTTAGCCTTATCAATAGCCTGGTCGGCATGGCTGGCATATATTATTTTAGCTTCCTTTTGGCCATGAATAATTTCCAGATTTACACCTGCATCTTTAACAATTTGTTCAACTACATATTTACCGTTTTTTGCCTCACGCATAGCCGATGTGGCATAAGCCAGATAATCAGTCACTCTGTAAACATCCATTAGGTTACGAAAAGCCTGCATGGTTTTTACCAGGTCGGTAGCTTTTTTATCAGATATATGCTGATGCAAAAAAGCATCGTCACCCAGCCGCAAAGGCACACGTATCAAAGTGTTTTTTTTGAAGGAAACTGAACCGTTGTTTTCAATTATTTCGGCAATAAGTAACCTTACTGCATTTGATCCGATGTCGATTGCTGCGTATCTCAATTTTTAGACTGTTTATTTTTTAAATAAGTATAGGTATCTATCTGCGCCCTAACAGGAATCTCCGAGTTGGTTTTATGGTATTTATTACTGTTATGGATATTTATTTCGCGGGCACGGGTATTATCGCTTAGTTGTATATTAATAATATCGCGTATCTCTTTTTTAACATCGGTATCATAAATAGGAAAACCAACCTCAATGCGGCTATCAATATTACGCGACATAAAATCGGCCGAAGTAAGATAAATAAGCTCGTTGCCGCCATTGCAATAAATATGCACGCGGGCGTGCTCCAGGTATTTATCAACTATGCTTATCACCGCAATATTTTCGCTATAACCTTTTACACCCGGCACCAAACAGCACATACCTCTAACTATTATCTGTATCTTAACACCGGTATTGCTGGCCTGGTATAGCTTCATAATCAGTTGCTCATCGGCAAGGCTATTCATTTTAAGTATCATGTAGGCCGGTTTACCCGCTTTGGCATTTTTAATTTCGTTATCGATTAACTTATAAATCGCCGGGCGCGAATCAATTGGCGATACAATAAGCGTTTTTAATCCTTTCGGCAACTCATTTTTATTTAATGACCTGAATACCGAACGCAGATCAGCAGTTATTTTTTTGTCGGCCGTTAATAATGTATGATCGGCATAAATGCGCGCTGTTTTTTCGTTATAATTTCCTGTAGATAAGCAGGAATAGTAAACTAATTTTTGCTTTTCGGTACGGCTAACCAGGCATATTTTCGAGTGTACTTTATAATCTTCAATACCATAAAGCACTTTAACACCCTCTTCTTCCAGCCTATGGCTCCAGGTTATGTTGTTTTGCTCATCAAACCGGGCGCGCAGCTCTACTAAACAGGTTACCTTTTTGCCGTTTTTGGCGGCGTTTATAAGGGCATGAATTATTCTAGAGTTTTCAGCCAGGCGATAAACTGCTATACTGATCTCCTTAACTTTTGGGTCTATTGCGGCCTCGCGCAAAAAGTGTATCACATAATCGTACGATTGATATGGGGTACTGATCAGATAGTCCCGCTTTTCTATCATACTGATCAAACTTTTGCCAAACGACAAATCGCTAACAGGTAACGCAGGGTATTTAATATATTCAAGTTCCTGCCTGCCAACATTAGGGAAAGCAATAAAATCTTTAAAGTTATGGTAGCGGTTACCCGGTATCAGACTTTCGCCGTGCAGCCCCATTTTGCCAACCAGAAATTTCAGCATATCCAAAGGCATATCAGCATCATACAGCAAACGCATAGGCTTGCCCTTACGGCGCTTTTGCAGGCTTTTTGATAGCGCATCAATAAATTTACCGCTTACTTCTTTATCCAGGTCAAGCTCAGCATCGCGGGTAAGCTGTATAGAATATGCCTCAATACTATCATGTTCAAAAATGAAAAATATATCTTCAAGGCTGTACCTGATAATATCATCAAGCAGGATGATAAATTTCAGGTTATTGGTTTCGGGCAGTACAATAAAGCGCGAAAGATTGTCAGGTATTTCAATAAGCGCCAGTCTTGTTTTTTTATTTTTTGTAAGTTTTACAAAAAAGTATATAGCCCTGTCCTTTAACTCAGGTAAGGTTAATTCACTATCAAGCATTATAGGCACAAGCGTGGCTAATAATTTTTCGCGAAAATAGTTTTTAACAAACGCACCACGGGTAACATTTAGCTGCTTGTCATTCAGCAAAAAAATCTTCTCTTCGGCAAGTTGCCTTATAATGTTTTCATACAGATTATTAAATTTGCGCTCCTGTTTTACAACAATATCCTTTATCTGATTAAGTACCTTTTTAGGATTATAACCCAAAACTTCCTTTGATTTTTCGTTAAGATTGGCTAAACGTGTAAGTGTGGCAACACGTACCCGGTAAAACTCATCAAGGTTGGATGAGAATATGGCTAAAAATCGTATACGTTCTATCAGGGGGACGGTTGGGTCAGTGGCTTCCTGTAAAACCCTGTCGTTAAAGTATAACCAGCTTATTTCTCTGTTAATTAACGGTGCTCGCTTAATATCCATAGTATACCGGCTTTTCAGCCGTGAATGCAAATCTGCTTATTTATTTGTTAAGTTAATATTAAGTAATTGTGTTGTATAATGTTTTAAGCAATAAAAAGTTTAACTAAGATTTGTATGATTTAAAGATTATCGTTGATTTAATGTTTATAACCGTAGCTGTTACTAAACTCACCCGGTCTTTGCTTTCGCTCGACCACCCTCTCTTCCGCAAGCGGGAAAGAGGGTGGTAAACTTCTAGAAAAACACCCTCTTTACGACGAAGTCGAAGAGAGGGTGACGAGCATAGCGATGTCGGGGTGAGTTGGGCATTTTTATTATTTTTACCAAACATGATACCTATACAATCAAAGTTACCACAAGTAGGCACAACCATATTTACCACCATGTCGGCATTAGCGGCCGAGGTTGGCGTAATTAATTTATCGCAAGGTTTTCCGGATTACGAATGCTCCCCTGTTTTAATTGAATTGATAAATGAGGCTATGAAAGATGGCCATAATCAATACGCGCCTATGCCTGGTGTGGCTGCTTTGCGTCAGCAGGTGGTAAATAAAGTTAATAAGTTACATGGCAGTAATTATAATGCTGATACCGAAGTTACCATTACTGCAGGCGGCACCCAGGCTGTTTTTACGGCTATAAGCACAGTTGTAAATCCGGGCGACGAAGTTATAATATTTGAACCGGCTTTTGATTGCTATGCTCCTGCCATAAAATTAATGGGCGGTATTGTAAAATCGCTCGAACTTGAACCACCCAACTATCGCATTCCGTGGGATATGGTTAAAAAACTCATTAATAATCGTACAAAGCTTATTATCATTAATTCACCCCATAACCCTACGGCTACCATTTTGCAGGAGGATGATATTGAAGAATTAACAGCTATTATACGCAGCCAGGATATTTTTATATTGAGTGACGAGGTTTATGAGCATTTAATTTACGATGGTCAAATACATCATAGTATGGCGCGCTATCCCGAACTGGCCGAACGCAGCTTTGTCATCGCATCATTTGGCAAGCTGTTTCACGCTACAGGCTGGAAGGTTGGGTACTGCCTTGCCCCTGCTTATTTGATGAATGAATTTAGAAAGATACACCAATATCTGGTTTTTAGCGTTAATTCTCCTATGCAGTATGCTATGGCCAAATACCTGGAAGATGAGCACGTTTATACTGATCTGCCATCGTTTTTTCAGCAAAAGCGAGATTATTTTCGTGCAGGACTTGCACAAACTCAGTTTGAATTGCTACCTTGTTATGGTTCTTACTTTCAATCTGTTAAGTACCAAAACCTAAGTAATCAAAACGATGTTGATTTTTGCTTGCAGTTAACTAAAGAGGCTGGTATTGCTACTATACCTACTTCGGTATTTTATACCAGGCAAACTGATCATCATATACTAAGGCTTTGTTTTGCTAAAAACCAGCAAACATTAGATGCTGCTATTGAAAGATTAATGAATTTTAAACCATTGTAACAAGTATTACGTATAATGCCGAACCTGTAATTATGGATAATCTGAAAATAACTACCTACCAGGGTTACTTATTCTGGGAAAAAATAGACAAGAACCTGCAAAATATTGGATTACGGTTAAATGGTATACGCGAAAAAACTGATCTGATCATTCTGCCCGAAATGTTTAATACAGGTTTTACCATGAACGCTGCCGAAATGGCCGAGCCAATGGGCGGTAAAACCATGAAATGGATGCAGGCAATTAGTGAAAAATATGAGTGTGTAGTTACAGGAAGTCTTATCATCAATGAAAAAGGTAAATATTATAACCGTTTAATATGGATGCGGCCCGACGGCAGCCATCAATATTATGATAAGCGGCACCTGTTTGGCCTTGGCCAGGAAGACCATACCTATGCCGCCGGAAAGAAAAAACTTATAGTTGAACTGAAAGGCTGGAAAATTTGCCCGGTTATATGCTATGACCTGCGTTTCCCGGTTTTTTTGCGAAATGTAAATGCGGAGTATGATTTACTGTTGATAGTTGCCAACTGGCCCGAACGCAGGGCTTTGCACTGGCGTACACTTATTCCTGCTCGCGCTGTAGAAAATCAGTGTTATGTTATCGGCGTTAATCGTGTTGGGCATGATGGAAATGAAGTTTACCATTCAGGCGATTCAACGTGTATTGACCCTAATGGCAACGTAGTTTATTATAAACGTGATGAAGAAGATGTATACACCTTCACCATCAATGCTGATGAACTGGCGCTTAACCGCAGGGCCTTCCCATTTTTAAAGGATGCTGATAAATTCGAACTGAAGAATTAATAAATTTGCTGAATGAGATATCTACGGATCGTTTTTATTATCCTGCTTACCATTTCAGCATCACTACCGTCATCAGCCCAAAAAAAGAAAGATTACGCCCAATATGTTGATCCGTTTATAGGTACAGGCGGGCACGGCCACACCTACCCCGGCGCAGTTGTGCCTTTTGGCATGGTGCAGTTAAGCCCCGATACCCGTTTAACCGGCTGGGATGGCTGCTCTGGCTATCATTATACTGATAGTGTGGTTTACGGCTTCTCGCATACCCATTTAAGCGGTACCGGCATTGCCGATTATAACGACATCCTGTTTATGCCTACCACAGGAAAGCCTAAATTTAAAAATGATGAATATAGTTCGCGGTTTTCAAAAAACAACGAAGAGGCATCACCCGGTTACTATAAAACCCATTTAAATAAGTATAATATTGATGTTGAGCTTACCGCAACCCAACGTGTTGGTGTGCATAAATACACTTATCTAACTGGTCAGGATGCCAATATTATTATCGATTTGAAACACCACGATCAGGTACTGGAATCATGGGTAGAGGTAGTAAATAACCATGAGATACGCGGCCTGCGCCGCTCAAAAAGTTGGGCCAAAGATCAATATGTTTATTTCTATGCCAAATTCTCAAAGCCGTTTAAAACCTATGTTATAGCAGTTGATGATGAGCCTCAAACCGGCAAAAATAAGGCCGAAGGCAAAAATATAAAACTGGCCCTGCAATTTAATGATGTGCGCGAGGTGATATCAAAAGTAGGTATATCATCAGTAAGTACCGATGGGGCATTAAAAAATCTGGATGCCGAGGTGCCTGACTTTGATTTTAAACGCATACAAAAGCAAGCCAGGGCCGCATGGAATACCGAACTGGCAAAAATTGAGGTTGAGGGCGGTGCACCTGCCGCTTCTGATCAGGCAGTGGTGGATATGCCTGCCAATACCAATCTTTATACCCGTGGTATAAAAACACCTAAAAAGGATAAAGCTCCCGATTATGCGCACATTAAATTGGTTACTTTTTATACAGCCTTGTACCATTGTATGCTGGCCCCCAATATTTATAATGATATTGATGGGCAATACCGGGGGCTTGACCAAAAGATACATACTGCGCAAGGATTTAACTATTATACGGTTTTTTCATTATGGGATACCTTCAGGGCCGAAAACCCGCTGCTTAACCTGATTGACCGCAAACGCACAACTGATTTTATAAAATCTTTTTTGGCGATGTACGATGAAGGCGGGCTGTTACCTGTTTGGCCTTTGGCCAGTAATGAAACTTACTGTATGATAGGTAATCACTCTATTCCGGTTATTGTGGATGCTTATGCAAAAGGCATACGTGATTTTGATGCCGAAAAGGCACTTACTGCCATGAAAGCTGCTGTTAATCGTAAGCAATTTAGTTTTGATAAGTATGCTGCGATGGGTTTTGTACCCGTTGAAGAAGCCGAATCAGTATCAAAAACATTAGAGTATGCCTATGACGACTGGTGCATAGCTCAAATGGCCAAAATGTTAAACAAGGAACAGGATTACAACCAATACATACAGCGTGCACAGTATTGGAAAAATGTTTATAACGGCCAAACCGGCTTTATGCAGGCACGTGTAAACGGCAGTTGGTACGCCCCTTTTTTACCCACCGATATTAACCGTAACTATACCGAGGGCAATGCCTGGCAATATGCCTTTGCTGTGCCACAAGATGTGCAGGGCTTGATAACAGCTATGGGTAAGGCTAATTTTGATAATAAGCTGGATGA
>JAICMD010000356.1 GCA_025929405.1 Mucilaginibacter sp.
GGTAATTAACGAAACCGAAGTGCCGGTGGATGAAAATACCGAAAGCACTATATATACCAGTTTACTGTTAAAGGGCGAACTGAAAGGAAATATAGAACAACCCAATTATTACTTTAGCAACAATACCAAAGCCAAAGCCGATTTGGATATATTGATGCTTACCCAAGGTTATGGCCGATACGAACAAGAAGCAGCAGAAGGGCTTGTCAACATCTACCAGCCGGAGAAAGACCTAAGTATAGCTGGCCGGGTAATGACATTGTGGAACAAACCGATGGCCAGCGATAAAATATTCCTGATCAATAAAACCACCAGCGGAATGATTGATACGCTAACGGATAAAGATGGATACTTCACATTTAACAATTTGGCGTTTAAGGATAGCACCGCCTTTATGCTGCGCACAGCAACGATTAACAATAAGGATAATGTAACCATTGCTATTAATGAGCAACAGATTACGCCGTTGCAACAACAGGGAGCTGTAACTGTCCGTGGAAACCAAAACATGCTAACGGATACATTATCAAGCGCAACAGTACTAAACCGCGAGGCCCTAACCCGCAGGGCAAAGTATGAGCAGGGGCAGCATGGCATTATGCTAAAGGAAGTAAACATTAACCGCCAAAGGATAAAAAGTCCAAAGGAATTAGCGATAGAAAAATATACCAAGTATTCGCAAAACCTGGCTGGTCCGGGTGCAGCCGACCAAATATTTACAGCAGAGGACCTATATGATAATTATGCCACATCAATTACCAGCTTTTTGAATGGGAAGGCTACTGGCTTAGAATTTAAGCCCGATGGAAATGGAGATTATGTGCCATTTTTATTACGTGCCAGAGCTCAAACGTTTGGGAAGCCAGTGGGAGGATTGGCGGTTGTATTGGATGGTGTAATGATTATGACTGATGCTTATAAAACCTTAAAAGAAGTACCCATTGAACGCATTGCAAGCATAGAAATTTTACGTAATTTATCTTACGCTGCTGCCTATGGTTCACGAGGGGCTTCAGGCGTATTAGTAGTTACCACCCTGCGCGGCGACCAGCAAGATACCCGGAGGGACAAGCCGCCGGGTTTACTTAATTTTATGCCTAAAGGATATTACAATATCCATGAGTTTTATTCGCCTAAATATAATGTAGTAATTAATAACCCCGCGCCCGACTCGCGTACCACTATTTACTGGCAACCCGTACTGCAACCCGGCAAGGATGGCAAAGCCTCATTTGAATATTTTAATGCCGATAGCAAGGGCAGCTACCGCATAGTGGTAGAAGGTATGGATAACAACGGCAATCTGGCCAGGCAGGTATACCGGTATAAAGTGGAATAATAAAATATTTTATCCATCTCATAAGTAACCGCGGATATTGTAAGGAGATAAGATGCTTCGTACTTCAGCATGACAAAAAAATAAAAAAATTATCCTGTCATTCTGAGCGGTAGCGAAGAATCTTATTCAACTGATAACAATCAAGCGTTCACTTGTATAGTGTACAAGATGCTTTGTACGTCAGCATGACAATAAATAATAAAACAAAGATTACTGTGGCTTTTTCCCCGGCCCCTTTTTCCAAACACGTTTTTTGCCCCGGTTATGATTATTTTTATTTGGTGTATGCGGTTGCCTTACCTCGGCAATTGATGCTACATGCGGTGGTATTTCGTGCTGTGTTATTTTACGGTCTATCAGGTCCTCAATGCTTTTTAAACGACGCTCGTCGCGATGGTTTACAAAGGTTATGGCGGTACCGGTAGTAGCCGCACGGGCAGTACGACCTATGCGATGGATATAATCCTCAGCATCGCCGGGTA
>JAICMD010000298.1 GCA_025929405.1 Mucilaginibacter sp.
AATTGCCAAATTCTATTTTTACTGCAGCATTTTCATTCAGCGAAAGCATCTTTTCTACCACATCAATAATGGATAAGGCTTTACTAACATTCATGGAGCGTTCGGCTTGCTTTTCGCCAGGCTCCCATAGCTGCATAATTACTTCGGTCCATTTATTCATTACTCCGCCGCAATCTACCGATGTTATGGGCGCAAGCTTTATTTCGGTTATATGAAATGAGGTATCAACAAATTTATTTTCATCATACCTGAACTGTAAATGCAATTGGGGGTTTTGCTGCAATGTAGCTTTAAAGTTTCCCCATGTAAGTGTTTCCATTATTGTAATATTACGATATATGATTTAAAATTTTTTTAGCAGCAAGTGTTACTTGCCTTATATGATGCAAATAGTTTATTAAGTTCATCCTGTAACGCAGCCCATGCTTTTGGCTCAATGCAATAGCAAACGCTTACACCTTCAATGGTGCCTTGTATTAAGCCAGCATTTTTTAATTCTTTTAAATGCTGCGATATGGTTGCCTGCGCCAAACCCAATTCATCCACCAAATCGCCGCATATACAGGCATTAGCCGTAATAATATGCTGCAAAATGGCAATACGCGCCGGATGGGCGATAGCTTTTAATTGAATTGCCAGTTTATTTTGCTGCTCGTTAAATATGTCGGTTTTTGTAACGCCCATAATTATATTGCAATATTACGATTAATACAGTTATTAAAAAAACATTTTTTTAAATTAATCTGCAAAAAACAATGCCATACCCTGACAGGTTTTATTAGCATGGCTGAAAGTAAGATTAATAAATGCAGTAAATTAATGGCCCAACAAGGCCTTACCATAGCTTTTGCCGAAAGCGCAACTGCAGGCTGGCTATGTTCGGAATTTGCCTTAACGGACGAATCTGGCAAAGTATTAAAGGGTGGCATTGTATGCTATGATGCTGATTTAAAAATGTCTTTATTAGGTGTGCCGCAGGAACTGATAGATGAGTTTACGCCCGAATCAATGGAAGTAACCCGCGAGATGGCCCTGCGTTTAAATAAGTTGATACCCGCAGATATTTACGTAACGGTAACCGGGCTTACTACTCCCGGCGGCAGCGAAACGCCCCAAAAGCCGGTAGGCACTATGTTTGTTTATGCGCTTATTAAAGGTAAACCTGCTTGTTTCCGCAAAGTATTTAAAGGCGGGTGCGAGGACGTTATACAGCAAACCATTGCAGCCACTGCCGAAATGCTGATAGAAGAACTGATTGATAACCCATAGGCATAGCTGTCAATCAGCTTTACCTTCTTCCTTTAGTTTTTTAAAATGCAAACGCGCTTGCTTTAAACCGGTTGCTATGGCTTCGCCTTCGTTGCCGGTGGTTTCTAAAACCTTGTTGGCTATCTCAGTTGCTTTATCCCTAATTTTTTTAGGCTGATTTTTATAAGATGGCGGGTAATCGCCGTTATACCAGGGCATAGTTCCTCCTTTTTATAAATTTAACTTTAGCGGAAAAAATTTGTTTCAAACCAACTTTAAAATCTAAATCCGGCTGCTAAATAAAGCAGGTTGCCATCAGGCGCGGGTGCATGCCCCAGCACAGCCGATAAAATAACTTTATTGTAGGGCGTAATAAATATGCCGCCGCCATAGGCATCATGTATGGTACTTGAGCTTTCGCCCCGCATCCAAACGCGCCCGGCATCATTGTATGCAATAATACCTAATGTTCCCGGGAACAAATAGGCATTAAACTTAAACAGCTTTAAGCGCAATTCAAGATCATTAAAAACCATTTGCCTGCCAATAAACCGGCTGGTATGGTAGCCCTGCAAACTAAACGGTCCGCCCAGGTTCATCATCTGAAAAAATTCGCCATTGCCGGTAAATATGCCTCCACCCAAACGATTGGCAATTACAAAAACGGAGTCGCGCCCGGGGTTAAGATAAAAGTTAAACGTGGTAAATATTTGTCCGTTGGTATGATCGGTTAAGTTTATACCGGTTAATCCTCTTAATTGGGTATGCCAGTAAACGCCACGTGTAGGGTAGGTTTTACTATCCCGGGTATCATATTCAGCACCGAGCAAAATGCCGCCATAGGTTTTAGTGGTAAATAAATTTTCGGCGGGGTGTAGCCGGTTGTATTCGCCAAAGTAATCGTTAGTATTGTTGGCCCCGGTACTGGTGTAATAATTACCAATTACCCCCTCGCTGATGCGCCAGTTGTTATGCTGCTGATAAAGGCTTACATCTGCTACGGTATAATCATAGCGGTTGCGGTAATAGTCGAACGTTTTTTCGCCGGCGTTAACAAATACCGATTCATTACCGTAGCCAAAAAAGCTGTTAACATTATGCGGCCCGCGCGACAGGATATTGACAGCTAATCCATTATTGCCTATTAAATTTTTAAAATCGCCCTTATAACTAATTATGAACGATTGTTTGGAGAGGGTATACCCCACCATAAAGTCCTGCTTAAACTTGTAAGGTTCATCACCGAAGCCATGTTTTTCAATAACGTATCCGGCCTGCAGCCTTACGCCATCTTCGGTATTATAACCCAACCCGAATTTGGGCGACGAGCGATCGTACTTAAAATTCTCTTTATCAAATTTATTCAGGCTGGTATCGGTTGATGTTTTAATGTTAGCATACCTGACTGATGGTAAATTGTTTTTTTTGTCCGAACGATCATATATGAATAAGCTTTTTTTGGCGTTCAAAGAGCTGTCTATCAAGAAAGTATCTTCGTCATCGCCGCCTATCATCCGCACTTTTATAGGTGATGTAGCGTTGTCCGTTACATGGAAAACATCCTTGCCACCCAAGCCATATAACCTTACCTCTTTAGTAACTTCAGGGTTAAACGTGCGCTGGTAAAAAGGCTGGTTGGTGCTATCTTTTTTTATTTTGCTGATAGTAACTTTTAATTGCCCATTTTGCTGCTGCTTAATAACAAAATCATCCTTGTTATCTGATGCGGGTATATCTACATTTTTTGACAGGAAACGATAATAGGCTAAAGCATCTTCTTTAATATTATTGCGTCTTGCAATTAAGGTTGCCGTAGTTTTTTTGCCTGTGATATTATAAATACCAGCAGGCATTAATTTAACGGCATTAGTAAGTAGTTGATCGGTTAGTTTGCTTTGCACATAGGCAATCTGTTCGTCCCAGTCGGCCTCGCTTAACTCATTCAAAAAGTAGCGGTCAAAATAGCGGTTATTATAGTTCCATTTGCCAATGCTTTTTATCCTGTCGCGATAAGGCTGTAGTTGCGCATTACCTCTTGACATAAAGTAAGGAAATACACCCGAGGTAGAATAAAAAACCTTATCCCTATCCTGCGGAATGGGGATATACATATTTTGCTTATCGCTATCCGTTTTCAGCCAGCGCCATTGGCCCTCGTGCCTGTCCCAATCGCCCATTATCATATCCAGTAAGCGCGCGCGCAGCAGTAATTTCTGATCCGCTTTATTATCGTTATCTTCCTGCAGCTTATCCTGCAATTTTTCGGTTTTTATAAATTGAAGATACTAACCCGCACGCTGATCCGAGAGTCGGAGAGCGCGCACGATCAGGAAGTAGAGCCAGGTTTCTAGCTCTGCCTGACGCGTG
>JAICMD010000261.1 GCA_025929405.1 Mucilaginibacter sp.
GCCTGAATATTATGGCTTGGATGTGGACGAGAACAACAACCCTACCCAGGGCGTAGGCGAGGTAATTATAGCCAAGCACCGTAACGGCGAGACTGGTACCGTAAGATTGAAATTCGTTGGTAAATATGTTAAGTTCCAGGATCTGGATCAGGGCGATAGCTTCCCGGCGTCGGCCAGTCCGTTTGCAGGTATGGCACCATCGCAGGATTTTGATAAACCAAGCAACTTTATTATCCGCCCTTCAAGGATGGATGACATTGACGATGAACCGCCGTTCTGATTTCGGATTTCGAAATTTCAATTTCGGATTTATTGATAACCATTGTCATTTCGACGAGGTAGGAGGAGAAATCTTTTCGAAA
The DNA here is from genome assembly GCA_025929405.1 of Mucilaginibacter sp. Taxonomy (GTDB): domain Bacteria; phylum Bacteroidota; class Bacteroidia; order Sphingobacteriales; family Sphingobacteriaceae; genus Mucilaginibacter. The sequence continues at coordinate 363 of JAICMD010000261.1, forward strand.
CGATAGGCATCGAAATTCCGAAATCCGAAATCAAAAAACTAATCCCAATACCACACCAATAACAATCACAATTGGCGTTTTTATTTTGGTGAATTTGAGCAGCACAAACGTGGCTGACATAATAACATAAGCCAGCCAGTTATCATAAAACGGTCGGGCTAACAAAATAAAAGCTGTGGCCATAAAGCCTACTGCTACGGCATTGATGCCGCTTAAAGAGTTTTTTATCCGGGTTATTTTTTTCAGGTCGTCCCAAAAAGGCACGATGAAAAGTATCAGTATCAATCCTGGCAGGTTAATACCTATTACGGCGATGATACTGCCCAATACCTGTCCCCATGCACCAAAGCCGTTATCACCTAATGCCATCCCCCCTAAAAAAGAAGTAAATGAAAATGTGGGGCCCGGTAAAGCCTGCTGTAAGGCATAGCCCGAAAGAAATTCAGAACTGGTGAGGTAATGTTTTACCTCCACAAATTCGGTGTACATCAGTGGTACCAAAACCTGTCCGCCGCCATGCACCAAAATACCGTTACGGTAAAAATTTTCAAACAAACGTATAGGCAAACTAAACGGTGATGTACGGTTTATTACTGCACCCAACGCAGCAAATGCCAGCAGTATACCTAAAAAGTATGCAACTTTATTGGGATTAGTATTGGCAAATAGCTTAACGCGAAGTTCGTTTTCCTGCGGCTGAGTTTCCAGAGCCGATGATATAATACCGCCCAGTAATATTAGCAAAGGGAAAGCATACGGATTTTGCAATATCAGCGTAACCAGTAATGAGCCTATAGCCAGCATGGTACTTACCCGAGTTTTTAAAAACCTGTTGGCAAAGGTATAAGTGGCATAGGCTACGATGCCTACGGCTATAGGTTGTACAAAACGCAGCACATCGTTAACCCGTGTACTGCTGGCAAACATTTTATAGCTGATGGCTGCCATACCCATTATGGTAGCCGATGGAAACACCCATATTAAAAAGGTAATAATGGCGAGCCTTAATCCTCCCACTTTCCAGGCTATACCAATTAAAGTTTGGGTTGATGATGGGCCGGGTAATATCTGGGCCAGCGCATTAAGTTCTATTAACTCATCTTCGGTTACATAATGACGCTTCTCCACAAATTCGCGCAGCAAAATGGCTATATGCGCCTGCGGCCCGCCAAATGCACTAAAGGTGTATAAAAATACATCACGTATAAACAGAAATCGGCGCTTTTTCATAACATATCGGCCCCCTCTAAATCTCCCCCAAAGGGGGAGACTTTTAATATATAAATAAAGCCCTCCCTTTTGGGGAGGGTTGGGTGGGGCTTAATCATCCTCGTCATAACCAATAGCCTCACGGTACACCGCCTGCAATTCGGCAAAGGCATGGTTATCGCGCTTTTGTTTGGTTATCTCCATGCCCTTTTCGTAAATACTGATAGCATCCTGCTTACGGTTAAGCGCCTCATATAATTTACCCAAGTGGTAATAAGTACCTGTATAGGTAGGATGATTATTTACCAGGTCCTCGTAATAGCTTAAAGCTTTATCAGTTTGGTTTAAACGCAAATACTCGGTTGCCAGGGCATATTTTAAAAACTCGTCGTTAGGTTCATTTTTAATAAACTCCAGCAGCTTGCCCAATCTGTCTATCTCCATTTTAAACTCTCTCTTTTTTAATTAAATTTGCGTTCATCAATTATGGGGAACTATCGGTAACGCATACAAATTGAAACAATATAAAACAATTTGACAACCGATACCTTCATTACCATTAAAGAACACTATAGTATGAAAATTTTGGTATGCATAAGTAATGTTCCTGATACCACAACAAAAATAGCTTTTACCGATAACAACACCCAATTTAATACAAACGGTGTTCAATTTATAGTAAACCCTTATGATGAGATTGCCCTTGCACGCGCTATTGAGTTAGCCGAAGACGGCAAAGGCACCATTACCCTTATTAATGTTGGTGGCGCAAATACCGAACCTACCATCCGCAAAGCCCTTGCTGCTGGTGGGGATGATGCCGTACGCATAAATGCCGAACCGCACGATGCCTGGTTTGTTGCCAATCAAATTGCCAGCTACGTTAAAAGCAATCCGTACGACCTTATACTTACCGGCCGCGAATCAATAGATTATAATGGATCAAAAGTGGCGGCAATGCTTGGCGAGTTGCTAAATGTACCGTCGGTTTCTACCGCCAAAAAAATAGAAATTAACGGGCACGAGGCTATTATCGAACAGGAAATTGAAGGGGGTAAAGAATTACTTACTGTACCGCTGCCTTTAGTTATTGGCGTGGCCGAAGGCGTGGCCGAACCTAAAATACCCAATATGCGGGGCATTATGGCAGCCCGTACAAAACCTTTAACGATTATTGAACCTATTGAGGTAAATGTTGTTGAAGAAATAAGAGGATATGAATTGCCTGAACCACGCGGACAGGTTAAGTTAGTGAATGATGCTGCGCAATTGGCCCAATTATTACATACCGAAGCCAAAGTGATATAAATCTAATTATATATGTCAGTTTTAATATACACGGAAAATACAGACGGCAAATTCAAAAAATCAGCTTTTGAGGCCGTTAGTTATGCCCGTGCCATAGCCGATAAAAATAATACCCAATTAACCGCTATATCCATAGGCGAAGTTAATGCCAACGAACTGGCCAAACTTGCAGAATATGGTGCGGATAAAATATTAAATACCAATAACGCCAATCTTAAAAGCTTTATTAACCAGGCCTATGCCTCAGTAATTGCCGAAGCTGCAAAAAAGACGGGGGCAAACATAATTATATTGGCCAATACCTTAGCCGGACGCGGTTTGGCAGCACGATTAGGCGCTAAACTGCAAGCAGGTGTTGCTGAAGGCGCCGTTGCATTGCCCGATCAATCTGACAATAAATTTATTGTCAAAAAAACAACTTTTTCGGGCAAGGCATTTGCATTAGTCGAGCTTACATCAGCCATAAAAATTATATCATTAACAGCTAATATCTATCCTGCGGTAAGCAATAACAAAACAGTACAGGTAGAAAACTTTACTGTAGATAATGATCCCGCTGATTTTAAAACAATAGTCAAAGAGATTGTTCGCTCTGCAAATAAAGTATCATTACCTGATGCCGAAATTGTGGTATCAGGCGGGCGCGGATTACAAGGCCCTGAAAACTGGAAAATACTGGAAGACCTGGCTGATTCGCTTGGAGCTGCATTAGCTTGCTCCAAGCCTGTATCAGATGCAGGCTGGAGGCCGCATAGCGAACACGTTGGGCAAACCGGTATATCTGTCAGTCCAAATTTGTATATTGCAATAGGAATATCAGGCGCCATACAGCATTTAGCCGGTATAAGCGCCGCAAAAGTAATAGTAGCCATTAACAACGATGCGCAGGCCCCTATTTTTAAGGTGGCCGATTATGGCATAGTTGGCGATGCATTAACAATTGTACCGCAATTAACGGCGGCCATTAAACAAAAAATTGTAGCCTAAAAATATCAGTTGTGATGGGTAATAACATGAAAAAAATAAAACTGGATATTGTAGGATTGTCATACAGCCAAACCCAGTCGGGCGCGTATGCGCTGGTTTTGGGCGAGGTAAATGGCCGCCGCAGGCTGCCTATAATAATCGGCAGTTTTGAGGCACAGGCTATTGCTATCGAAATAGAAAAAATGACGCCAAGCCGCCCGCTTACGCATGACCTGTTTAAAAGCTTTGCGCAGGCTTACCACATCAGCATACAGGAAATTATTATCTACAACCTGGTTGATGGTATATTTTACTCCAAGCTGCTTTGTTCGGACGGTAAAAAAACCATCGAAATAGATGCCCGCACATCAGATGCTATTGCAGTTGCAGTACGTTTTGACTGCCCTATTTATACTTATGAGTTTATCCTGTCAAGCGCGGGTATTGTTATTGAGGGCAATGATTTTGTGTATCTTGAAAACATAAACGAAGCCCCTGAAGAAGTTACGCCAACACAAACTGCCGCAGGCTACTCATCATTAAGTACCGACGAAATAAAAACCAAACTACAGGAAGCCCTTGCCGAAGAAGCTTACGAAAAAGCTGCCAAGCTTCGAGATGAGTTAAACCGCAGAAAAGCTTCGTGATATCGGATTTCGGATGTTCGATTTCGGATTTACTTTTCACGTGTCATTATTGTA
>JAICMD010000347.1 GCA_025929405.1 Mucilaginibacter sp.
CCAGTACCTGAATCATTAAAAAGAAGCGACCGCCTGGCCAAATTTTTTGAGCAGCATAAGGTGCATGAACAAATGTTTGACAGCTTTGAAGCAGCCGAACAGTTTTTTAATAAAGCCGGATTTGTAGTAGATAAACAAGCAGAAACCGATTATACTCAAATTACTGCTATTGAGCCCCTGATGAAAAGCGCGACTGAAGAGCAACTGGCACTGATAAGGAAAGGCGGCAGGATACAGGCCACATGGCGGCTGAGGGTAGTAGGGTAAATCACCCGGCCAGCCATCAACGTTAGTTACTTGTTACCTATCTTCACATTGCTAACACGGGCTTAACATCTACTTAATATCAGCTATTTACATTTGGGCGATATTCAATTGAACTGTTTACAGCGTTCTTTTTTTCATTGAAATAAGATCAGTTAATTAGTTTACCTATAAAGAGGGGCCGAAACAACCCTTCTTTATTTCTTCAAAAATATATTCCCTCCAAATGAAAATATTATATGCCATACAGGGCACCGGCAACGGGCACCTGAGCCGATCAATGGATATTGTGCCATTGCTGCAAAAAATGGGCAAAGTTGATGTGCTGGTTAGCGGCACACAAGGAGACCTTAAACTACCTTTCCCTGTAAAATACAACCTGCATGGCTTTGGTTTTGTATTTGGCAAAGCAGGTGGTGTTGATTTTTGGAAATCATTTTTAAAATCGCGTTTCCGCAAATTTCTTAAAGAGATAGAGGACCTTCCTGTTGATGATTATGACGTTGTGATCAATGATTTTGAGCCGGTATCGGCCTGGGCTTGTTATATGAAAAATAAACCCTGCATTGGTTTAAGCCACCAGGCAGCAGTACTACATAAGTTGGCACCCTTGCCTAAAGAGAGTGATGCTATTGGCCGGTTAATACTTAAACACTATGCGCCTGTAACGGCCAATTATGGTTTTCATTTTAAGGCGATAGACAAGAATATATTTACCCCGGTAATACGCCAGCAGGTACGTGAGCAGGTTATAACCAATAAAGGGCATTATACCGTTTACCTGCCGGCTTATGATGATAAACGACTGATTAAACGACTTACAGAATTTAAGGATATACAGTGGGATGTTTTTTCAAAGCACAATAAAAAGGTGATAAAGCATAAAAATGTGTTTATACAACCCATCAATAACGAGGCATTTATAAAAAGCATGGCCGAAAGTGCCGGCGTATTATGCGGCGGCGGCTTTGAAACACCTGCCGAGGCCCTGTTTATGAAAAAAAAACTGCTGGTTATACCCATGAAAAACCAGTATGAGCAACAGCTTAACGCCGCTATGCTGAAAGAGATGGGCATACCGGTTATAAAAAGCCTTAAACCCAAACATAATGAGGTAATACTTGACTGGCTCAACAATGGCAAACCCATAAAAGTTGACTACCCTGATAGTACCCAGCAAATACTTAACCTTGTATTTAACAACCAAAAGCAGGTGCCGAATTAAGATTATTTGAGTATAACGCGTGTTGCGCCAAAGCCAAATTTCTCTTTACGGGCATCCATAAAGGTTTGTACCTTGGGGTGCTTACTTAATGTTTTATGCAGTTCGTGCTTTAATACGCCATTGCCCGTGCCATGTATAAAAGTAATATCAGGCAATTGGTGCACAATGGCAGCATCAAGCGCTTTATTAAAGTGGGCCAGCTGTAGCTTAAATATCTCGGTACTATCTAAAAATTCATGATCATCGCGCAGCTTTTCAATATGCAGGTCAACTTCCTGTACGGGTTTATCTAAAGCTATTTTCTCTTCTGCCGGTTTAAAAAAGCTTTCTTTCAATTTTTGAGCATCAATAATCAGGTCGGGTTCGTCTAACTGTATCATCCAACCTGACTCATTTATTTGGGGCAGATTTTTCTTCGCACCTGCAAAATCCTTCGCTTTAAATTTTTCTTCAACGGTTAACGGGCTAGGCACCTTTATGGTTTGCGGGGTATAATACAATACATTAAAAATAAACTTTGGCCATAACTGCATATCAGCCAATTGTGCCGAATATATTTTTGTGCCTGACCGTGGCTGTATCATCCCGGCAAACTCGCCTTTACCTAACCCTTGCTTTTCGGTTATTAAGGTAATTGGTAAAATATAATCAGTAGTATTTATAAAATAAAAATGCACAACTGAGTTTGCTTTGGCATCGTTAACCACACCCAGGTAAATACCTTTGGTAATAAA
>JAICMD010000115.1 GCA_025929405.1 Mucilaginibacter sp.
GGCAAAAGTAGTGTTTTTGATGGTATGTTATATCTAAACTCTCATCATTGGAAAGTTGTTGGTAATAAAGGAGGTAAAAGCCAAGGTTTTCATTCACTTAACCTATCTAAAAATGTTGACGATAATAGTATAAAGATTGAATTTACAGTTGGCGATTTTGCGACAGAATTACGAAGGAAGCGAGACGGTGAAAATGCAAATACTTTGTTTTCATTTAGAAGCCCTTATCGTTACAATACTAGTTTAAAAGTTGAGCACTCTCGAGCGGTAATAGAAATGAAGGAAAATTCATATGGGGCAAGCGCATCTATTGATATTGACGACAAAATGGAGGAAAACTACAGAAGGCTCAATATCAAATATAATAATTTTTTACACAGCGCAGATTGTAGGCCAAGCGAAGCCAAATCCAAAATAATTGGCGATTTAAATTTGTCTTTAAAAAACTGCCTCGATTTGGAGATTAATAGTTTAGGGGATATTGAAGCGAATAGAGGAACATTGTACTTTAAAAAACCTGATTACTCCAATGAATTTGAGTTTAATGTATTGTCTTCCGGGGAAAAAGAAGTCGTAGACATTTTACTGGATTTATATCTAAGACAAGAAGAATATAATGACACCATTTTTTTATTCGATGAACCAGAATTACACATAAATACTGCAATACAAAGAAACTTGTTTATTGAGATGAATAGACTTATTGGGCCAAATTGTCAGATATGGTTGTCAACGCACAGTATTGGTTTTTTAAAGGCCTTACAAGAAGATTTTAAAGATGATTGCCAAATAATTTCTTTCAAAAATGATAACAGTTGGGCATCAAAATCATACGTCTTAACGCCGCTTTTAAAAACCAGAGCAAATTGGACAAGCATTTTTGAAACCGCTCTAGATGATTTAACTGGATTAGTTAGCCCTAAAAAGATTATTTATTGCGAGGGCAGAGATACACCAACAACGACAGGTCAAGAAAGAGGCATGGATGCAAAAGTATTTAACAACATTTTTAATGAAAAATATCATGATGCTCTTTTTATATCCAGCGGAGGAAATACGGAATTAGATCAACGAAGTGAAATTGCTATAGCAATCTTGACAAAAGTCTTTTCTAATATAGAGATAAATGTTTTAAAAGACCGCGATATGGCCTCCGGTAAAAACACCACGGAAGCCGAGAGACAACTATATTTAAGTACCAACCCATCTAATCATAGAGTTTTAAAAAGATGGGAAATTGAAAATTACTTGTATGATAAAGAGGTATTAAAAAAATTCTGTGCTGAGAAAGGAACATCATTTGACGAGACAGAATATGATAAATTAGTTACTGATATAGACAACCAAGACGTCAAATCTGAAACTCAAAAGATCAAGAACTTTTGTGGGATAACTACAAGTATTAAAGCTGATATATTTAAAATAACCCTGTCAACATACATTACAGAAGACATGACAGTATACAAAGAATTAGAGGCTTGTATATTTTAATTAAAAAGGGCTTGATCGGAAGGACCAAACCCTTTTGACTTTTTACTTAGTAACGGTAATACTCCGGCTTAAACGGACCATTAACAGTTACTCCGATATATTCAGCCTGATCCTGATCAAGCACCTCTAATTCAACACCAATTTTTGCAAGGTGTAAACGGGCAACTTTTTCGTCAAGATGTTTTGGCAGGGTATAGACTTTGTTTTCGTATTTATCACTGTTTTTCCAAAGCTCCAACTGTGCTAAAGTTTGGTTGGTGAACGAGTTACTCATTACAAAGCTTGGGTGACCGGTTGCGCAACCTAAGTTTACTAAACGGCCTTCGGCCAAAACAATAACGTCTTTACCTTCAATGGTATATTTATCAACCTGTGGTTTAATTTCAACTTTGGTGTTACCGTAAGCGCCATTTAACCAAGCCATATCTATCTCATTATCAAAGTGGCCGATGTTACAAACAATGGCTTTGTCTTTTAACGCACGGAAATGATTTTCGCGAACAATGTTTTTGTTACCGGTAGCGGTTACAACAATATCAGCTTCGGCGATAGCAGTGCTTAGCTTTTTAACTTCGTAACCTTCCATAGCCGCCTGTAAAGCACAGATCGGATCAATTTCGGTTACAATAACACGTACACCTGCGTTACGTAACGAATCGGCAGAACCTTTACCTACGTCTCCATAGCCGCAAACAACACCAACCTTACCGGCCATCATTACGTCAGTTGCACGACGGATAGCGTCAACTAATGATTCTCGGCAGCCATATTTATTATCAAATTTTGATTTGGTAACCGAGTCATTGATATTGATAGCAGGAATTGGCAACGTACCGTTTTTCATGCGCTCATATAAGCGGTGAACACCGGTCGTAGTTTCTTCTGATAAACCTTTAATACCTGCAATTAATTCAGGGTATTTATCAAATACCATATTGGTTAAATCGCCGCCATCATCCAATATCATGTTTAATGGTTTACGATCTTCGCCGAAAAATAAAGTTTGCTCAATGCACCAGTCAAATTCTGTTTCATTTAAACCTTTCCAGGCATAAACAGATACACCGGCAGCAGCTATTGCAGCCGCAGCATGATCCTGGGTTGAAAATATATTACATGACGACCAGGTAACCTCGGCACCTAAATGTACCAGTGTTTCAATTAAAACAGCGGTTTGGATAGTCATGTGCAGGCAGCCTGCAATGCGGGCGCCTTTTAGTGGCTGCGACGGGCCATATTCTGCGCGAAGCGCCATTAATCCGGGCATTTCGGCTTCGGCCAGTTCAATTTCCTTGCGGCCCCACTCGGCCAGCGAAATGTCTTTTACTTTGTACTTAGTGTAAGCGGTCTCTACTGATGACATAGTTTTTTTGTTTAAGCTGCAAAGTTAGCTTAAAACTCTGTCATAATAAAATAATAGTAGGGTGCAGCGGCAATAACTATTTGTTTTCCTGATACATGGAGAGGGTACCATTGTATACGGCCCCGGTTTCAACAAGCAGGGAACCTGTTTTTATTTCACCATTAATTTGTCCGGTGCTTTTAATCTCGAGCGAATGGACATTAATATCGCCATTAATACGCCCGTGTACTACCATATCTTTAGTAGTTACGTTGCCGTTTATAATGCCTTTGTCGCCCAATATTAACCCTTCGGCTATTGATACATCGCCGGTAATATGCCCGTCAAGCCGGGCAACGCCGGGAGCCTTTAAGCTGCCGTCAACTACGGCACCTTCGGCAACAAAGGTTGATATGGCTTGTGTATCTAACGCTATTTTACTTTTTTTTGAAAAAGACCTGATCATTGCCATATTAGTTATTGAGAGATAAAAATTTAATAGGGTTAACAGGCTTGCCGTTTTTACGCACCTCGTAATGTAAATGGGAGCCGGTTGAATGCCCGGTTGAACCGACCAAACCAATTTTTTGACCTACCGAAACCTGCTGACCCACTTTAACAGTTATTTTTGACAAGTGGCCGTATAAGGTTTCAAAATCATTGGCATGTTTAATGCGGATGCAGTTACCATAACCGCCGGACCAGCCTGCAAAAACAACCCTGCCGTTTGCGGTACATTTAACGGCATCGCCCCGGCGACCCTGAAAATCAATACCGGGATGAAACTCGGCATGGTCAGATTCAAATGGATCGCTCCGGTACCCAAAAAAGGATGTTAATGAAGTTGTACGCGGATAACCCATAGGAGTAAAAGCTACTGTATTTACCAGATGTGTTAAATAATCATCATAAGCCATATAAACTTCTTTATCCGATAATTTGGCACCTTCAGCATTATCATCCCCCCCAACTGCCTTGGTTGAAAAACCTTTAAGACCCCGCTTTCTTAAATAATCATTTATCTTTTTAAGCTTGGCTTCAATAGCTTGTATATAAGTTTGTGCAGTTGGCTTTGAGTTTGCATTGATAGCTGCCGGTATTTGACCTTTTAACTTAGCTATTTGGGCTATTAATACCTGCTTTTCGGTTTCCTGCTGGCTGTTCCGGTTTTGTAAAAATGCTATAATTCCGGCTAATGATAATATTACAACTACTACACCAATAACATAATGTTTAAGCCTGCTGATGTGCTTGGTTTTTACCCGCACTGATTTTGCAGCCTGATTATTCTTGCTTAAAATAACAATGGTACTAACATCTTTATGTCCTGGCTTTTTAAACATAAAAAATCCTTTTGGGGGTCGCAAGTTAAAAACTCCAGGTTATAAAACAAAAATTTTTGCCGATTGTCAAACAATTGTGGCTATTGATTGTATCGTCAGCAAATTGTTATTATTCTGATTTTAAGTTAATAGCTATTATTGATTTGCTATTTTTGTAAAAATTAAGAAAGAGACAGATTATGTATCCTGAATATTTAGTTGCCCCTATGCGGGAAGAATTAACCAAGGTTGGCTTTGAAGAGTTAAAAGACGCCGATGCTGTAAAAAACGCTATTGAAAGCGAAGGTACCGTATTTGTAATGGTAAACTCTGTTTGCGGTTGTGCGGCAGCCAATGCCCGTCCGGCAGCAAGGTTTGCGGTTCAAAATGGCAAGCATCCTGATAAAATAGTTACTGTATTTGCAGGTATGGAAAAAGAAGCTGTTGATAAAGCACGTAATTATATGCTGCCTTATCCTCCATCTTCGCCATCAATGGCATTATTTAAAGATGGTAAATTAGTGCATATTATTGAGCGCCACCAAATAGAGGGACGCCCTGCGCAAATGATAGCCGATAACCTGATTGGCGCATTTGAACAGTATTGCTAATAGCCCATAGTTCATGGATCATAGTTCATGGTAAGATTAACCATGAACTATGATCCATGAACTACTACCTTACTCCAACCGCTTTACTTTAATATTCCTGTAATTTACTTTACAGCCGTGGTCCTGTAACAGGATGTAACCTTCCTTAGCTTCACCAAAGCCTGGGTCATCCTTAAATTTACTCGCGGCAACCGCTTCTTTAAATTCCTTACCGCCGCGGTCATATTCCAGCACTTTTACGCCATTTAAATAATGCTCTACATGGTTATTGGGGTATACAACAATACGGGCCGTATTCCATTCACCAATTTTCCGGGTAAAACGCGACTGTTTTTTAGCAGGTATCAAATCATATAATGAACCCAGCTTTCTGTCGCCATTTCGGCCCGCGTGGGCATCCGGGTGTTTATCGTCATCTAAAACCTGGTACTCCAGGCCCAGTGGCGATCCGGCGGTACCTTTAGAAAGCGTAGTAAAATATTTTAAGCCGCTGTTGGCCACAGGCGTCATTTTAAAATCAAATGACAGGTCCATCGCACCGTATTGTTCATCAGTAATAATATCGCCGCCAACCTGGCTCATTCCATTCGGCGATCCTTCAACAGTTAAATAACCATCATTAGTATCCCATCCTTTTGCCGGGAACTGCATATTTTTAACACTGCGCCACCCTTTTGATGTTTTACCATCAAACAAGAGTTTCCAGCCATCCTGTTTTTCGTATATGCTCAATGTATTGGGCTGCAGGTTGGCCACATATATACCTTTTGTAAATGGCTGTGCTTTTAACCCTGTTGTTTTAATTTGAATATTTTTAAAGTATACATTTTCACCCGCATCTGATGCTTTGGTAACCGCATGCACCTGCAAGCCAATAAAACCGGTTTTGTCAAGTGTATCAATTACATAAGCAGCAGCTATTCCGTTAACCCAGGTTTTGGTTTCGTTACCAATACATTCCATCTTTATATGATTGTACTGGCCCACCTTAAAAGCATCTTTAGCTTTTGCATTTAAATCAAGCGGGTATAACCACTCACGGCGCCCCTCGTCATATATACCTCCGCTCCATTTGCGGTCAGATGGGTCTATCTCAAATTGTTTGCCATATACTTTTCCCTTACCGTCATGCCCGGCGGGATCGTAATGGCTGTGTATCTGTATGCCCGAGTTACTTGCCGGGTTATCTATTTTAACATCCAGCTCCAAAATATAGTCGCCAAATTCTTTTTCGGTAACTAAAAAAGTATTGCCCGATCCGGCTACCGTTGTGCCAACTATTGCACCATCCTCTACCTTATACTCCGCAGTGCCTGCAAGGCGCTTCCATCCTTTTAATGTTTTTCCGTCAAATAAACTGGTATAGCCTGCTTTACTTTGTGCTATTGCTGAACTATGATAAATAGCGGCGCCTAATGAAATAGCAAGACATAGTAATCCTTTGTTAAATTGTTTATGCATTTGGTTAAAAATTGGTTAAGTCAAATATATATAACCAAACCCAACTATGTGGTAATCGATTGCAAGAAAATATTTAATAAAAACTGCAACAAATGCATTGCTTTTTCGTCCTTTGTTTTGTTTTAAAAATTTAAATTCGCTTTATACTGATCTTATAATGATGATTAAAAAAACAACCTCGGCTTATACATTAGCCGGCATGATAGCTATACTGGCATTATCTACCCATGTTATAGCGCAGCAATCTACCGTTTACCGTGCAACTCCCACACGTATTAACGACCTTATACATACCAAACTGGATGTTAGGTTTGATTATGCTAAGCAATACTTATACGGCAAGGAATGGGTAACCATTAAACCTCATTTTTATCCTACTGATAGTTTAAGGCTTGATGCTAAGGGTATGGATATCGAAAATTTATCCATCGTTCAAAACGGTAAAAACATGCCTTTAAAGTACAGTTATGATAGTTTAACATTGGCCGTAAAGCTTGACAAAACCTATAAAAACAACGAAAGCTACACTATATACATCGATTATACAGCTAAACCAAACGAGCTAAAAGCCAAAGGCAGCGCGGCAATTAATGATGCAAAGGGATTATATTTTATTAATCCGCTTGGAACTGAAAAAGATAAACCAACACAAATTTGGACACAAGGTGAAACCGAAAGCTCATCAGCCTGGTTCCCTACCATTGATCATACGGAACAAAAAACCACCGACGAGATAAGTATGACCGTACCTGCCAAGTACGTTACCTTATCAAACGGAAGGCTTGCCGCACAAAAGGTTAATGCTGATGGCACACGTACTGATACCTGGAAAATGGAACTACCGCATTCGCCATATTTATTTATGATGGCGGTTGGCGATTTTAAGATATATAAAGACAAATGGAAGGATAAAGAAGTAAGCTATTACCTTGAGCCTAAATATGCACCTTATGCTAAAGAAATTTTTGGTCAAACGCCGGAGCTGATTGATTTTTATTCGAAAACATTAGGCATTGATTATCCGTGGAACAAATATTCGCAGATAGTTGTGCGCGACTATGTGAGCGGCGCCATGGAAAATACCACAGCTACCCTGCATGGCGAATATGTGCAATTAACCCATCGTGAATTATTGGATGCCTATTATGATCAGGGGCGATCAACCATTGCTCATGAGCTGTTTCATCAATGGTTTGGCGATTATGTTACTGCTGAAAGCTGGAGCAACTTAACAGTGAATGAATCATTTGCCGATTTTAGCGAGATGCTTTGGGCCGAGCATAAATACGGACAGGACGAAGCCGATGCCCATAGTTATTCGGCCATGCAAACTTACCTGCGCGACCCTGATAACCAAACCAAAAACCTGGTGCGGTTTAATTATGATGATAAGGAGGATATGTTTGATGCCGTTACCTATAATAAAGGTGGCCGGATACTCAATATGCTGCGCAACTATTTAGGTAAGGATGCTTTTTATAAAGGCTTAAATATTTACTTAAAAACAAATGCCTTTAAAGCCGGCGAGGCCCAGCAATTACGCCTTGCACTTGAAGAAGCCAGTGGCCGCGACCTGAACTGGTTTTTTAATGAATGGTATTATGGCGCGGGCAACCCAGAGTTAAAAATCAGCTATAAATGGGACGAGGCTACTAAAACACAAACCGTTTATCTGCAGCAAACACAAACCGGACAAACCTTTATTTTGCCTATGGCTGTTGATATTTATGTAAATGGCAAGAAAGAGCGCCACCAGGTTTGGATGCGCCATGCAGCAGATACCCTAACTTTTACAACATCTGCCAAACCCGACCTGGTAAATGTTGATGGCGATAAAGTTTTATTGATAGAAAAAACCGATAATAAAACGCTAAGCGAATATGTTTACCAATACTTTAATGCACCATTGTACCTTGACCGTTTTGAAGCTATAGATGCTGCAATTGCCGTGCAAAATGATAAGGAAGCACAGCGTGTTTTAATTGCGGCATTAAAAGATAAATATTATGGCCTGCGCATAAAAGCCATTAAAGGATTAAATATGGCTAATGATCAGATACGCAATGCCGCGCAATCTATTTTAGCTTCACTGGCACAAACTGATGATAACACACTGGTGCGTGCAGCGGCTTTAAATGTTTTAGCTAAATTAAAGGTTGCGGGCAATATAACGCTGTTTAAACAGTCTTTAAACAGCGAATCATACGCTATACAAGGCGCCGCTTTAAATGGTATTGCCTTACTTGATCCGGCGCAGGGCTTTACCCTGGCTAAAAACTACGAAAAAGATAATAAAGGCGCTTTAACGGCATCTATAATACATATTTATGCCACCAGCGGCAGCGCCGACCAATGGCCCTTTGTTTACAACGCGTTTGATAAAGCTGATATACAAACTAAAGTAACTTTGGTGCGCGAGTTTGCAGGTATGATAACCCGTGTAAATAACCCGGCTTATGCGCAGCAGGGTATAGCACAAATAAAGGACATGGGGTTAAAATATAAATCGTTAGCTACGGCTATAACTGGCTTATTACAAAGCTTAAAGACACCTTTAGCGCAACAAAATGATACGGCATCGGTTAATGCTATTGATCAGGCAATAAAGGATATTGGCGCTAAATAAATATTTAACGCTATTTAACATTTAACCACCAAAATATTTAACTAATTTAGTAGTACCAATAAACCTGAATATGAAAAAGACATTGTTTTTATTTGTGCTTATCGCCGCAGCATCGCAGTTAAAGGCACAATCGTTACCAACGCCATTGTTTAATAATTTATTGGTGCCCCAATTTGGCAACCTGTCCAGTGATTACTTTTCTAAAAATTATTTCAATAAGACATCTGACAGTTTAAAAACAGCCAAGCACTATCAGCAATTATTTATGGAAGATGAAAAGAACAAACGGTTTTTAAATCAATATGCTTATAACCCTATGCCTGTTGTAAAATTGAATGGCTACTCAAAAATGCCAATAATAAAGCTGGATATTAATTCAAAAATGCCGGTAATAAATCCGGATAAAAACGATTTACTATTATCAAACCCATTGGGTACAAAACCATAGATTTTTAAAAATAATCGTATCTACAAAAGGCTGACCTTAAAAAAAGGCAGCCTTTTTGCTTGTTATTAATAATTAAAAGCAGCGATATGAAAAAAATATTGTTTTTATTAACGCTTGCATGTATAGCAAGGCTGGTGCATGCGCAAACGCCACAGGTTAAACCCAAAACCAAAACTCCGGCAGTAAAGGTTGATACAATAAAAAAGCAGGATAATATGCCCATTGTAAAGCCAAAAGACAACTCGCCTATGCCGGTGGTAACGCCGCCTGATAATTCAAGAATGCCTATTGTTAATCCTGACAAAAAAGATACCATTATTAACCGGCGCAAGCAGCCGCGTAAATAGGCTTGCTATTTAAGCATCCGGTTTTTTAATGGATAGTCCTCATCCAGCAGTTTTGCCAGATAGGGTGAATCAAGAGCCTCCTGAAATGCTTTTGCATGCCGCGGATGATGCATATCGCTTGATATAAAATCAATAAGGTTATTGTCAACCAGCGCTTCAGCCTTCTTTTTTATGGTTTTTCCATAATATCCGGTTAATGATATCGTATTTAACTGCATGTTACATCCCCAGCTACGCAGGTTAGCAACTGCATCAAGGTTCATATACGAATACCTTTCCGGGTGTGCCAATATAGGTTTGTATTCTCCCCACTCCATCA
>JAICMD010000171.1 GCA_025929405.1 Mucilaginibacter sp.
TTAGCTGCCAATATTAATGAGCTTGAAACACAATTAGGCAGGGCAACCGGTGGCAGCAAGTTAGCATTGCAAAAACAACTGGCCGCCGCTTGGGATGATGTTAATCAACCCGCACCGGCAGCGTATTATTATCAAACAGTTGCCCGTAGTGAAAATAAGCTTCAAGACTGGTTAAACGCAGGCAACCGCTTTAATGATGCTTATAAGCTTACGCAGGATACAACAACACAATCGGTATTTACCTTAAATGCTGTTGAAGCATTTCAAAACGCATTGAAACTTAAACCTGCCAGCCTTGATGCCAAAACAGGTTTAGGTACAGCTTATGTTAACGGCGGCGCAACCCCAATGCAGGGTATAGCTTTATTACTTGAGGTTGTTAAGCAAGATCCTAATAACCGGAGCGCTAATCTTAATTTAGGTATGTTCTCTATTAAATCAGGTCAATATGAAAAAGCGATCGATCGCTTTAAAACAGTAATAAACCAGAAACCTGATTTTGAGGCATACTTTTACCTGGCCGAAGCTTATAAACAATTAGGCCGTAAAAAAGAGGCAATTGAAGCCTACCAAAAATGCAAAGAGTTAATGCCCGATCCGGTTTTCGGTCAGCGCATTGATCAATATATTAAGGAATTAAAAAATTAACACATTAAAATTTTAGCATTATGCCAAGCGGTAAAAAACGTAAAAGACACAAAATGGCTACCCACAAACGCAAAAAGCGTTTAAGAAAAAACAGGCACAAAAAGAAATAAGCTACCACCTGTAGTTTATTATTGCTTTGCCATATAGCATATTTTATATGCTATATTTGTTTTTTTACCCTATAATTAAAATTCGGCATTTACCGTTTTAAGAAATGGAGTAGCAGTTGATAAAAGAATTAATTATCGATTCATCCCCAAGTGGGGCTACTATTGCATTAGTACAGGATAAACAACTTGTAGAGCTTCATAAAGAGCAAATCAGCAACAATTATACTGTTGGTGATATATACCTGGGTCGCATTAAAAAAATTATGCCCGGGCTTAATGCCGCTTTTGTGGATGTTGGATATGAGAAGGATGCATTTTTGCATTACCTGGATCTTGGCCCGCAGGTACAAAGCCTGCTTAAACTGACCAAGCAAGTGCGTAGTGGAGGGTACCAGTCAAAACTGTTAGATAATTTTAAGCTGGAAGAAGATATAAGTAAGGGTGGTAAGATCTCTGAAATATTAAGTAAAAACCAGCTTATACCGGTGCAAATAGCGAAGGAACCTATATCAACAAAGGGGCCGCGCTTGAGTTCGGATATGTCTATTGCGGGCAGGTACGTAGTATTAGTACCATTTTCTGACGTTATCTCTATCTCAAAAAAGATAAAGAGCAACACAGAGCGCACCCGCTTGCGCAAAATTATTGAGAGTATAAAGCCCAAAAACTTTGGCGTAATTATTCGTACCGTATCAGAAGGTAAGGGCGTTGCCGAAATGCAAAAGGACCTGCTTGACCTGATATCAAGGTGGGAAGCTTTTATTACCCGCCTGCCTTCGGTTGAGCCGGGCAAAAAGGTATTAGGCGAAATTGGCCGTACATCAACCATTCTGCGCGATATACTTAACCCAGATTTCCAACATATTTATTTAAACGATAATTCGCTGTATGAGGAAATACGCTCATACGTACATGAAATATCGCCCGATCTGGAAAATATCGTTCGCTTGCATAAGCATAAGGAGCCCATTTTTGAGCATCATGGTATTGAAAAGCAAATAAAAGGCGCCTTTGGCAAAACCGTGAATCTGGCCGGGGGCGCCTATCTGGTTATTGAGCATACCGAGGCGTTGCATGTTATTGATGTAAATAGCGGTAACCGCACAGCCAATAAAGAAAACCAGGAAGAAAATGCCTTTATGGTGAATAAAGAGGCTGCCAAAGAAATTGCCCGCCAATTGCGTTTACGCGATATGGGTGGCATTGTGGTAGTTGACTTTATTGACATGCACAAGCCAACCAACCGTAAGGACCTGTTTGACTTTTTAAAGGCCGAAATGGCACATGACCGTGCCAAGCACACCATTTTGCCGCCAAGCAAATTTGGACTGGTACAAATTACCCGCCAGCGCGTACGGCCGGAAATGAATATTGTTACTACCGAAGTTTGCCCTGCCTGCGGCGGCACCGGTACTATACGCCCAACTATTTTATTGTTGGATGATATTGAAAATAATTTCAATTACATACTTACCGAGCAAAACGAAAAAGGTATTACCCTTTGTGTACACCCTTACATAGAAGCATACATAAAAAAGGGATTGGTTACCCGCCAGATGAAGTGGTATTTTAAATACAACCAATGGATAAAGGTTAAAAGCAACCCGGCTTACCAGATAACTGAGTTCCATTTCTTTTCATCAAAAGACGAAGAAATTAAATTATAGTCCGCAACTATAATTCATATTAAGAATGTTCACACATACTGTAACGTGAACATTCTTAATTATGCCTCAACGTATAAATTATTATATCCTATTGGCAGGCTTGCCATATCTTAACAGCCTCCACGGCTTCTTTAACATCGTGTACACGCAATATATTGGCGCCTTTGGTAAGTGCTATAGTATTTAGTGCGGTTGTCCCATTCAGAGCATCTTCAGCCGTGTTTCCCAGCAAACTGTATATCATTTTTTTACGTGATACACCTGCTAAAACGGGTAATTCAAGCGCTGCAAGCTCCTGTAACCGGCTCATCAGTTTATAGCTATGTTCGGGTTTTTTAGCGAAACCGAAACCGGGATCGATAATTATATCGTTTACGCCAAGTTGTTTTAATTGATGATATCGTCCAGCAAAATAATCATACACCTCGGCAAAAACATCATCATAATCGGACAGTTGCTGCATGGTTTTGGGGTTACCCTTCATGTGCATTAAAATGTAAGGCACCTGCAAACGGGCTACTGTTGAAAACATTTGCTCATCTAATTGACCGCCGGATATATCATTAATAATATGTGCACCTGCATTTATTGCTGTTTCAGCTACGGATGAACGAAAGGTATCTATTGATAAAACAGCATCAGGATGTGCCGCCAAAATAGCTTCAACCACCGGCAACAACCGGTCGGTTTCTTCCTGTACAGAAATATCATCGGCACCCGGACGCGATGAATAGGCGCCGAGATCTAAAAATGTAGCCCCTTCGGCCAGCATTTTACCGGCTTGTTGCACAGCTTCATTTAATAATGGCTTGCGGCTCCCTTCAAAAAAAGAATCGGGGGTTAAATTAATTATCCCCATTACTTTTGGCGTGCTAAGAGCTATCAATTTGCCACGGACGTTCAGCGTATGTTTTTTTTGAAAAAGCGTATATTTAGCCATTGGTTAGGAAGTCAATAAAGCATAAAGTTAGTTTATAATTCAAAGTGTGCAACCTTAAAGGCGCAAGAAGGGACGGAGATTGGCCCTGCATCACACTTTAATAAAAGTATCCCGCAATGAGCAAATCATTTGAACAATACATCAGCAGAATACGAGGCGGTAATTAACGTTTGCAGGGGCCTTTTCATGAAAAAGACCTATGATTACGGTACCGCATGGCGAATATTACGTCCTGAATCCATAACCGATCAGTTATTTATCAAGGCGCAGCGGATACGTACTTTAGAAGAAAAAAAAATATCTAAAGTTGGCGAGGATATTACCGGCGAATACATCGGTATTGTAAACTATTGCGTTATAGCTATGATGCAGTTGGATTGTAAGCCGGGCACACCGGTTGAACTGGCCCCTGACCATGTAGGTAAACTATTTGATGAAAAAGTTACCGAGACAAAGGACCTGATGTTTGCCAAAAACCACGATTATGGCGAAGCCTGGCGGGATATGCGTATCAGCTCCTTAACCGATTTGATATTGATGAAGATATTACGGGTAAAGCAAATAGAAGACAATAAGGGCCAAACTTTGGCATCCGAAGGTATAAAAGCTAACTATCAGGACATGTTAAACTATGCCGTGTTTGCATTAATAAAATTGGGAGTAAAATGAAAAACGGGCTGATATGGTTTTGCCGCATTGCTGTAGGGCTGCTGTTTATATTTTCGGGCCTTATAAAAATTAATGATCCGCTGGGTTTTTCCTATAAGTTGGAAGAATATTTTGAGGTTTTCCATATCACATTTTTAAACGGTTTCGCAGTAAGCCTTGCCATTATTTTATGCGCGCTCGAAATTATTTTAGGTTTTGCTTTGTTAATAGGCGTACGCGCCAAACAGGTAGCCTGGGGTTTATTGCTGCTTATTATTTTCTTTTCGTTCCTTACGTTTTACTCGGCCTATTTTAAAGTAGTGCAAACCTGCGGCTGCTTTGGCGATGCCATTCCACTAACGCCGTGGCAATCGTTCAGTAAGGATTTGGTGCTATTACTGTTGATTATTGTCCTGTTCATCAACAAAAATTTAATAAAACCATTGTTCAACGCTAAAACCGGCGATAAGCTTTTACTGGCTTCGGTTATTATAGCTTTCGCCTGCGGCTTTTATACCTATAATTTTTTACCGGCGATAGATTTTCTGCCTTATAAGGTTGGCGCTAATCTTTTAGATGAAATGAAAACGCCGCCGGGTGCACAACCCGATGAATATGAAATAACCTATCACCTGAAAAATAAAAAAACCGGCGATGTCAAGGTGATGACTAATAAGGAATACCTTAGCACGAGTATATGGAAAGATAACAACTGGGTAGTTGGAAGCGATGTCGAAAGCAAGCTGGTTAAGAAAGGATTTACTCCTAAAATTGTAGACCTAAAAATTAAGGACGGCCAGGGTACAGATTATACGCAGGAGCTTTTATCAAGCCCATACTATCAGTTATTTATTGTAGCATACGACTTAAAACATACCAACGAAGATGCCATTAACCGCTTGAATGCCATAGCGGCTAATATGACGCAGAATTATAATATCCGCACCATATTTTTAACTTCTAACTCACCTACTGATGCCGAAGCCTTTAGCAAGGAGCATCATTTAATCAGTGAAATATTTTATGCCGATGGCGTGCCCTTAAAAAGTATGGTGAGGGCAAATCCGGGTATTTTGCTGATTAAAAATGGAACTGTAATTAATAAATGGCATTATCACTCCATACCCAAATATGATGTGCTGGAGAAAGAATACCTGCTAAAACAATGATAAAATACCTGCTGCGCAAAATAATTTATGGGCTGGCCGTAATGCTGGGCGTAGTAGTAGTGGTGTTTTTTCTGTTCAACATTTTACCAGTTGACCCTGCCCGCATGACGCAAGGGCAGCGTGCTGATGTACAATCATTACAAGCCGTACGTAAGGAATTTGGTTTAGATAAACCTATCCCTGTACAGTTTGCCTATTACATTAATGATCTTTCGCCTATTGGTATACACTTGAACACCGTTAGTGAGCAGGCACGCTATGGGTATGTACCCCTTTTATCAATATCTAAACAAAAGGTAATTGCCTTAAAATGGCCCTATCTGCGTCGGTCGTACCAAACCAGTAAGGATGTTATGGGGCTGCTGATGGAGGTTGTACCAAACACCTTAATATTGGCATTAACATCTATGTTGTTTGCTATAATCATCGGTATATTTTTAGGCGTGATAAGCGCGGTAAATAAAGGTACCTGGATTGACAAAGCATCGGTAGCATTTTCAACCTTAGGGATATCGGCGCCATCATTTTTTGCGGGAATAATTATAGCCTGGTTGTTTGGTTTTTTATGGAGCGATTATACCGGCTTAAACATGTCGGGCAGTTTATATAGTTACGATCCTTTTAAGGGCGAAGTAATGACCTGGAAAAATTTAATACTGCCTATGGTAACTTTAGGATTGCGCCCGCTGGCTATTATTGTACAACTTACTCGCAACGCCATGCTGGATGTTTTGGGGCAGGATTATATCCGTACAGCTAAAGCAAAAGGGTTGAGCAATAATACTATTGTTTATCGCCATGCCTTAAAAAATGCACTTAACCCGGTTATTACCGCGGTAGCCAATTGGTTTGCATCATTAATGGCCGGATCCTTTTTTGTAGAGTATGTATTTGGCTACAATGGGTTAGGAAAGGCAACAGTAAACGCGCTTGAAATGTCGGACTTCCCGGTTATAATGGGTTCAATTTTATTTATCGCGTTTATTTTTGTGGTGATTAATATTTTAACAGATGTTATTTATGTTTGGGCAGATCCGCGGGTGAAACTTAGCTAATATGAAGATATTTTTAATAGGATTTATGGGCTGCGGCAAAACTACCTGGAGCAAAAAGCTGGCCGCGCATTTGGGGTATGAGTTTATTGACCTTGACCATGTTTTGCAAGACAAGGTGGGCATGACCATCGCCGAATATTTTGCCCAACATGGCGAGGATGCTTTTCGCAAGCTGGAATCATCCATATTAAAAGAAACAAATTACCCCGAAAACGTAGTGGTATCAACCGGTGGCGGGCTGCCCTGTTTTTTTGATAACCTGCAATGGATGAATGCCAATGGCAAAACCCTGTACATTAAATTAAGCCCTAAAGCACTTGCAGAACGTTTGGAAAATGCCAAGACCGAGCGCCCTGTTCTTCGCGGCAAAAAGGGCGACGAACTGGTAGCCTTTATAACCGAAAAACTGGCCGAGCGCGAAGGCTTTTATCTACAGGCCAGCCATAGCATAAGCGGCATTGACTTGTCGGTAGAAAAATTAGAGCAGGCATTGGTATAAAAACTTGTATTTTGTGGGTTACAAACACATTTTTTAAATTATGTGTTTGTTGATATAGGTAAATGTTTAGTACCTTAACAACGCTATATAACCCCCAAAATGAGAATATATCATCTCAGTGCCGAATGTTACCCCGTAGCCAAAGTTGGCGGCCTTGCCGATGTTGTTGGTGCATTACCCAAATACCAATGCAAGGCAGGACTAAATGCTGCTGTGGTACTGCCTTATTATGACAGGAAATTTGTGCAGGAAAACGAATTTGAAACCGTTTTTCAAAGCGCAACTTTATTGGGCACAAGGCGGTTGTATTTTGAAATATTAAAAGAAAAAAACAATAGGCTTGGCTTTGAGCTATATCTTGTAAAGATACCCGGCCTGCTTGACCGCGAGAATATTTACAGCTATCCCGATGAGCGTGAACAGTTTATTGCCTATCAACTGGCATTTTTAGACTGGATAAGCTACTCGCAGCAATCGCCGGATATCATTCATTGCCATGACCATCACTCGGGCCTGGTTCCGTTTTTACTTCAACATTCCAAGTTATATACACGGCTGGCTAAAATACCAACCGTATTTACCATACATAATGGTCAGTACCATGGTGCTTTTGGCTGGGACAAATTATCATACCTGCCCGAAATTGACCTTACCAA
>JAICMD010000018.1 GCA_025929405.1 Mucilaginibacter sp.
CCAATGGCATATTTCTCAGCAGCCTGCTGCCATGGATCAGGAGTTAATTGTTTAATACCCAGGCTCATTTTGCGCTCGTCGCGATCAAGTGTTAACACCTGTGCTTCAACCTCGTCGCCAACTTTCAGGAATTCCTGAGGATTGCGCAGGTTTTGTGACCACGACATTTCCGATACGTGGATCAAGCCTTCAACACCAGGGATGATCTCAAGGAATGCTCCGTAATCAGCAACGGTAACAATGCGTCCTTTAACTTTCGAACCAACCTGGATGCCTTCGTCAAGCGACTGCCAAGGATGAGGGGTAAGTTGTTTTAAACCAAGAGCGATACGTTTTTTCTCATCATCAAAATCAAGCACAACAACGTTGATCTTTTGATCCAATGATAAAATTTCTCTTGGATGCTCAATACGGCCCCATGAAATATCTGTAATGTGCAATAACCCATCCACACCGCCAAGGTCAATAAATACACCAAAGTCTGTAATGTTTTTAACGGTACCTTCAAGTACTTGTCCTTTTTCAAGTTTAGCAACTATCTCGGTTTTTTGATTTTCTAAGTCATCCTCAATCAGCACTTTGTGCGATACCACTACGTTTTTAAATTCGTGGTTTATTTTAACAACTTTAAATTCCATTGTTTTGCCCACATATACGTCATAATCCCTTATAGGTTTAATGTCGATCTGTGAACCTGGTAAGAAGGCTTCAACGCCCATAATATCTACAATCAAACCACCTTTAGTTCTGCTCTTCACAAAACCGGTAATGATCTCATCGTTATCTAAAGCCGAATTAATTCTTTCCCATGATTTTTGAGTTTTTGCACGTTTACGAGAAAGCACCAACTGTCCGTTAGCATCTTCTTGCGATTCAACAAATACATCAACTGTATCACCTACTTTAAGGTCAGGTGTATCACGGAATTCAGAAACAGATACCAAACCGTCAGATTTAAAACCAACGTTTAATACTACATCCTTGTTGTTAACACTTACAACAGTACCGCTTATAATTTCGCCTTTGGTGATAGAGCTGAAAGTTCCATCATACAATTTCTCCATTTTCTCGCGCTCGCTGTCGCTGTAGTTACCAAACTTTTTGTCATCAGCGTCCCAGTCAAAATCTTCGCCTGGTGTTGATGCAATCTGAGATTTGATCTCTTCGATCGAAATTGAATCAGCTTCTGATTCAATTGTTTCCTTTTCGCCTGCTGCTGCAACTGTACCCAGTTCAGCTTCTTTAGCTTTTAATTCTTTTTCTGCTTCTTGTTTTTTTGCCATTAAATAATTTATCTCCTTTTCCCAATCCTCAATTGGGACTGCAAAGGTAGGTATATAATTCTATACCAAAAAAATTAATTTGATGTTATAGGCTGATTTTTAAGCGTTTTTATGTAACAAATGAAGTAATCCAATTCCAAATAGCGGCAGTGTAGCGAAATTAAGCATTAACTTTCAGCTATTTTGCCTTCAATCTCATTAAACACATCCATAAATATTGGCAGCAATTTTTGCCGGTAGGTTATCAAAACTTCATTAAGGGCAGCTTCATGCCGGGATGTAAACGGGTCATTCCAAACACGCATACAAATCCGCTTTAAGGCATAGGCTATTTGCTGGGTTTCGGCATAGGTGTGTAAATAGCTATCCCGTTTAAACCCTTCAAAAAAACGGAAGAAGCGCGTACTATCGTGCAATCCGGCAAAGTTTAAAAAACCTTCAATTTTATCATTGCTGCATCCTTTTAAATGGTCATAAAAATGATGTACGTCAATTTTATGTGTAGTAAGCAGCAAATTATCCAAAATCAGTTCAACACCGATATGGCCTAAAAAGAAAGGCTTTACCGGCGAACCTTCAATAACCGGTGCAAGGAGTAGTTTTAATTGATGCGAATGCTCTAAAAAAAACTCAGATGAGTGAAAATATTTGTCGACCGCGAGATGCTTGTTCCAGCCGCTAATAATGCTGTTTATATCTTCGTCAGCATGCCTCAATTTCTCGGGATGAAGCACAATAGTTTTATCGGCATTTTTTAAAAGATCGGGCAGTATGGTTCCCAATATATGGTAATTATCTGCTTCTCCCCTGTCGAAATAATAATGCGATAAAAAATTCATAGTAGCTTATATGCCAAAATACAAAAAATATACCGTTTTTTTGGAGGCCCGCCGGTTATAAAATCAGATTTTACACTATTCTGTTATCTTTGCCATCCCGATAGCGGCTATAGCTATGAGGATAAATAAGATAGAAACACCATGAATTTTGTTGAAGAATTACGCTGGAGAGGCATGCTGCATGATATTATGCCCGGAACCGAGGACCTGCTAAATAAGGGGATGGTTTCCGGCTATATTGGTTTTGACCCTACTGCCGATTCATTACATGTAGGCAGCCTGGCGCAGATCATGACGCTGATACATTTTCAACGCGCAGGGCATAAGCCTTTTGCCTTGGTTGGCGGCGCTACCGGTATGGTTGGCGACCCATCGGGCAAATCGGCCGAACGTAATTTACTATCTGAAGATGTTTTGCAACATAACCTGGATGGTATAAAAGCCCAATTAGAAAAATTCCTTGATTTTAACAGCGGAGCCAACAGCGCCGAAATGGTAAATAACTACGACTGGTTTAAGGATTTTACCTTTTTAAACTTTATCCGCGATGTTGGTAAACACATCACTGTAAATTACATGATGGCTAAAGATTCGGTAAAGAACCGCATCAGTGGCGATACGGGCATGTCATTCACCGAGTTTACTTACCAGTTGGTACAGGGTTATGATTTTTATTATTTGTGGAAAAATCATAACTGCACCTTGCAAATGGGCGGATCTGACCAGTGGGGCAATATTGTTACCGGTACCGAACTGATACGCCGCAAAGATGCGGGCGAAGCTTATGCGCTTACCACCCAATTAATAAAAAAAGCGGATGGCAGTAAATTTGGCAAAACCGAGGGCGGCAATATTTGGCTCGACCCGGCAAAAACATCGCCCTATAAATTTTACCAGTTTTGGCTGAACACCAGCGATGCTGATGCCAAGACATACATCCGCATATTTACTTTGTTTGATAAGCAAACTATTGAAGCTTTGGAAGCCGAGCAGGATGCCGCGCCACACTTGCGTACCTTGCAAAAAGCTTTGGCAAAGGATATTACCATACGCGTACACGGCGAGATTGAA
This sequence comes from Mucilaginibacter sp., assembly GCA_025929405.1. Classification (GTDB taxonomy): domain Bacteria; phylum Bacteroidota; class Bacteroidia; order Sphingobacteriales; family Sphingobacteriaceae; genus Mucilaginibacter. Next base: position 3,194 of record JAICMD010000018.1, read on the forward strand.
TATGAAAAGGCCATTAAATCATCCGACTTTTTATTCGGCAATACCGGTATTGAGTTTTTAAACGAACTGAATGATGCCGAAGTGTTGGGGTTATTTGATGGTTTGCCTCAATATACCATCTCGTTGTCTGAATTACAGCAAGGCATTAACGCAGTTGATCTGTTAGCTGCACACTCGCAGGTTTTTACATCAAAAGGAGAAGCTAAAAAGATGATACAAGGTGGAGGCGTTGCCGTAAATAAAGTTAAAATATCTTCTGAAACAGATATTTATAATGCTAACAACCTGATCAATAACAAATTCCTGGTAGTACAAAAAGGCAAGAAAAATTATTTTTTAATTGTTGCTGAATAATTTGCGAATACGACAATAGTGTATTAAATTTGTGGTGATGTCTGAAAAGAAATATAAAATAGATATACCACAAACCAACATGGCAAATGAGCCAATGGTAGCTTATGGGCTTACTATTGATCTATACCACAGCCTGTTTGGCTTTTCGGGGCATCTTGGCTCTGCCAGTGATTTTGATATCCTTACAACATCGCGTAAGGGTTTACCTAAACGCTCTTTAATGTCGTTGGCGCGTAAAATATCATTAACCATCCAGGAGTTTGCTAATATTATGCACATTTCTGAGCGCACCCTGCAGCGTTATGAGGATGATACCATCATCAAAACTGAGTACTCTGAAAAAGCCATTGAGTTGGCCCGTTTATATACCCGCGGCCAGGAAGTTTTTGGCTCCTTAGATAAATTTAAAACCTGGATGAAAACCCCGCTGCATGTTTTTAAGGGCGAAACCCCTGTTTCCCTTTTAGATACCGCCATTGGTTTTGATATGGTTTTTAAAGAGTTGGGCCGTATTGAATACGGCGTATTTGCCTGATGATACTTTATCGCATTGCCCGCAGGCCTTATGCTGATCTTTCAGGAACGGGAGCGCGCCTGTTTGGGGGCAGGTGGAACAGCGAAGGCAAGGCAATGGTTTACTTAACTTCTTCCCGATCATTAGCCATGCTGGAGGCTTTGGTGCATTTAAGCCCAACCAACGTACCGGATGATTTTTGCATAATGACCATTGAAGCCCCTGAAGACATACTGGAAGTACCTGTAAAAACATTGCCGCCAAATTGGTATGAATATCCCGAGCCTAATAATTTAAAGCTGATCGGCAATAATTTTCTGGCAGAAAAAAAGCACCTTTTGTTAAAGGTGCCTTCTGCGATTGTAAAAGAAGAATTTAATTACCTGCTTAACCCGCAGCATCCTGATGCAGGGCGGGTTAAAATTTTAGCTATCGAACCGTTTATGTTCGACCAGCGGCTTACTTCTTAATAATGCCCGCGAATACCGGCGCGTATTTTTTCGTCGTAAAGTTTCCTTAATTTGGTATGTGTATCTTGTGGCAATGGCTGCAATGCTGATGCACCAACGTTGCTGTGTACCTGTGTTACTTTGGTTGCGCCCGGTATAACGGTTGTTACTTCGGGATGATCCAATATCCAGCGGATGGCCCATTGTGGTGTACGGTCGTCAGGCAATATCGCTTTTATCTCATCAACCAATTGCACGCCTTGTTTAAACTCAACACCCGAAAATGTTTCGCCTGCATTAAATGACTCGCCATTGGCATTAAAGTTACGGTGATCCTTAGCATCAAAATGGGTATCGGCAGTAAACTTACCTGATAACAAGCCACTGGCTAAAGGTACACGTACAATCAATGCTACATTTTTTTCCTTCGCTTTCGCAAATATCTCATCAGCCACATGCTGGCGGAATAAGTTGAATATTATTTGCAGCGATGCCAGTCCTTCCTGCTCTAAACAAATTAAAGCCTCTTCGGATGTTTCTACGCTGGCACCGAAGTGCTTTATTAAACCTTCCTGCTGTAATTTGCGAAAATTATCAAACACTTTGCCCGCCTGCATTTCTTCTTTTGGGATACAGTGAAACTGATCTAAAAACAACTGAGAAACATCCAGATTACTTAGCGAAGCTTCTACCTGGCGCTTCATGGCGTCATAGGTAAAATTTTGAGGCCAGCCATATTCGCCATCGCTGCGACGACCAAGTTTGGTTGCTACATATATGGGCTTATCAATAGTTTTTAAAAATTTACCGATAACCCTTTCGCTTACGCCGCCGCCATAAATATCGGCAGTATCAATAAAATTGCCGCCGGCATCGGTATAAGCTTGTAAAATTTCAAAAGCCTGTTGTTCATCAACATTACCCCATTCCGAGCTGCCCAATTGCCAGGTACCCAGGCCAACTTCGGCTACCTGTGTACCTCTAAAATTTCTGTAATTCATATATTGTAGATATTAATAAAGTTTTTGCTTGATTATTTTGTTATACTTAGGAACATAGTATATACATAGCTTATAAGGTTCTTCGCTACCGCTCAGAATGACAATGGTAATATAATTTTAACTTCCCAATTCAATAATGCGGTCAAACTCCTCACGTTTTAGGCCCATCACTGACAGGCGGCCCTGACGCACCAACCCCACATCTTTTAATTTGCTGTCAGCTTTAATGGTTTCCAGCGTTACCGGGTTTTTAAGAGATTGTACTGGTTCCAGGTCAACCACTACCCAGTTTTTATCATCAGTGGTTGGGTCCTGGTAATGCTCTTTGACCACTTTGGCTATACCTACTACGGCTTTGCCATCGTTGCTATGGTAAAACAGCACCAGGTCGCCCGCCTTCATCTCGCGCAGGTTGTTGCGTGCCTGGTAGTTGCGTACGCCATCCCAAAAAGTACGGCCATCTTTATTAAATTTTTCCCAGCTATATTTTACAGGTTCGGACTTTACGAGCCAATGTTGCATTGCGATTTGTTTTGGGCAAAGGTAATTAACCAATAGCACTTTATAAGGCTTTTTAAAACGCTTCGTTTAAATTAAGAAAAAAACCCCGGTTGTTAAATTTACCGAAGGCATAATCAAGCGCCAGGTTGGTGCGGGTAGCTTTATTAAACAGCACCCTTAAACCGGCCCCGTAACCAGGTTGAAATATCTGGAAAAGCTTAGTACCCTGCTCGTCATTAGCGGTTTGCATACTGCCAAAAACAACGCCGCTTAAAAACTTATTTTTTAATATCGGGAAACGAAACTCGGCTTCGGTATCATTAAACTGGGTACCCTTAAAATACTGGGAGGTATATCCCCTTCCGCTTCTTGAAGTGCCATCCCTGGCTGTACCCGGTAGCTCCAGGTATGGGATTGAGCCGCTTAACAGGTATGATCCCCGTTCCAGAACGCAATTACGGTTTCGGGGCTTATGGCAGATAAACTAATATATTTCCTGAAATCAGTGGTTAGCTGCATGGCATTTTTTGTACTTCCTATCCACGTTTGGTTAACTCTTATACCCACATCCGCATAAATACCTTTGTAAGCACGGTTTGGATTATCGCGGGTAATGTATTCAACATTAAACAGGAATCCGCTTGATACATAATGATCCTGTGGAAAGCCATGCCGGTTGTTATAAATGCTAGATGGCGTATTATTGTTGATGGTATCTGATTGACTGATTTTCCGCCTGATCTCGGCAGAGATGCCCCCACCAACAAAAAGGTTTTTTTCAACCTCTTTATAAATTTTTTGCCTGAAATTATAGTATTGTGAATGCAGGGCATACCCTTTACGTGCGGAGTTGGCCAATATTTTATCTGTAGTATTTGTTGCGGCAGTTTGCCGCCCTATACCCAAACCAAAATCGGGAGTAACGGATTTGGCAGCTACCATATTCCCCTGGATGTTCCACTTATTGCCGGGGGTAAATATATTATGGTTGATATAGAAATAAAGTATGCCCTTGCTGGTAACAGAAGCCGATGTAGCTGCCACAGAGAGATAGGTATTAGGATCGGTACCCAGTTTTTTCCCTGCCACAGCTTTAATACCTAATTGGGCACCTATGGTAGGATTGGCCGCCACATTTGGCACAACCGTTATGCCCGAGCCTTGCCTTGCAGGCTCATCTTTTCTTTTAGGATGAAAGATAGCCTTTGTAAGGTCGCCAAAATCATATTGTCGTGCAACATTGGCAGCATTACGGTTGGTATCGGCGCGTAAAGAATCAAGCTTTAAAGAGTCGGCGGGGACTATTACCTGTGCCTGCAATTGGGTTTGCAGACACATAAATGTTATAATTATTAATAGAAACCTAAAACCTATTATGTAGTTATGCTGCACAATTAAGAAATAAACGACTGGATAGTTAACCTGTTTATTGGCTAAATGTTTTAAAAGCATTGGGTTTATTGGCGTTCACAAGTGCCAGGAAACTTAAAAGCAGGAAGAGTTCCCTCCCAACGGGATAGGTGCAGGGAGGGGTTATAAGCTTTATAACCCCTCCCTGCCACAACACAGACAGCCGCACCCCTCCCCAAGGGAGGGAATTATATTAAATCAATAAAATCTTCCGAAAATTTATCGGTTGCCCCTATTTTGATATTTGCTGATGACAACACCAACAAGTGCCAGGAAACTGAAAGCAGGAAGAGGATGTGCGATTCCCTCCCAACGGGAGGGTGCAGGGAGGGGTTATAAAGCGTATAACCCCTCCCTGCCACAACACAGACTGCCGCACCCCTCCCCAAGGGAGGGAATTATACAGATCAATAAAATCTTCCGGAAATTTATAGTTTGCGCCCATTTTGATATTTGCTGATGACAGACAACACCAACAAAGGCCAAGGTTAGGCAGGTGCATAATGTAAAAGCCCCTTATAATTAAACAAGGGGCTTATTATGTTTAATCTATCCGGCACAACAAAAACAACCCCGGTTGTACATATTGTACATAGCACAATACGCGTCTGCCTCTCCTGATTTACAATCGGCTATGTAATCTTCCAAGTACGGATTACCCCCTGGGGTAAGGCTGCACCATACTACATTGGTACATCCAATTTGGCAAACTTCATCATATCCGCCAGTAATACCTTTCATTTGTTCTTTTGTAAGCGCTTGTTTAACACCACTAAGTTTTAATTGTAGTTTTTTCATTTTACAAACAATTGTTGCTTCTATTATTCAGGTTCAGCGTTATCCTTATCCTGTTTTACCGAAGGCAGGCATCTTCATTGTTACCAACAATTTCATTAGTATTTTAAACACCGTAACGGAATTTTATTTAGTTAATAATTAATCGTCAATTTGTTTATGAATGGCCTCTAAAAAAATTAGAGCTTATAATCAAAGAGTTATAGTAAATATAAGTTATAAATATTAGTTTATGAAATTAACCAATAAAATATTTTTTATTAATTGTTAATAACTAATAAAATCAATTCCTTTACCAACCCGCGTGGTTTAGCCCTTATTGGTGTTATCACCAACAGGCAACATAAATACAAAGCCGGTAAAGCAAGAATTTGCTGGTAACAACACCAACAAAGGCCAGGAAACTGAAAAGCAAGAAGAGGATGTGCGATTCCCTCCCAAAGGGGAGGGGTATAAAGCGTATAACCCCTGCGACGACAGATAATAGTCTCCTGACAACACCAGCAAAGACGGTCAAGGGTGTTCCATAGTGTTCGGGATGTTCCACTCACTAAAAATGGAACATCGAAAACGCTTAATGTAATATCTAAAACATCAATAAGGCAGCAATTGGGAGAGGACTTAAAGAAACTCTAACACCAACTGTTCCCATTCTTCATCCAAAGTTATATCCGGGCGGGTTCTTTTAGCCCTGTTGTACCAGTAATCGGCATTCCAAATATCGCCTTCTTTACGGTGCAGGTAAGCATGTACCCATGCCGATGCCTGATCATTTAACTGACCAATTTCATCATGAGCCTGATGCCAATTGCCTTTTCCATCATACCATAAACTCTTTAATTGAGGAGAAAGCCCGCTGACTGGCTGCGCTGACTTCAATGATTTTTTAAATTGGGCTAAGTTTTCCATTGGATATTTGGCAAGGTTGCAACGTTTCAATGCAATATCTTATACATCAATTCCTTCATCAGCCCCCCGTGGTCGGTGTTTGAATCAACGCCTTTGCTTTTTACATCGCAATCGCGCAGGTAGCTTATTATTTGTACGGTTTTGCCAAGTGGGTAACTACGGGCGGCCTGCTCATAATCTTTTATAAAGTAAGGGCTTACCCCCATTTCGCGGGCCAGGTTTTGGGGCGATTTATCCCTTACATAGTGATACACCAATACCTTACTGAAAAAATTATTCAGGTTACCCAATACCAATACTATGGGGTTAGCTTTGGGGTTGGCTTCAAAATAATTGATGATCTGGTTGGTTTTAAACGCATCCCTTTTTGCCAGGGCCGTTTGCAACTCAAACACATTATATTCTTTGCTGATGCCTATGTTATCATGAATATGTTTTAGAGTTACCTCCTGCCCTGCGGGTATATTCAGCATCAGCTTATCCAGCTCATTGGCAATTTTTGACAGGTCGTTACCCAGATATTCGGCAAGCATTAAAGCCGCCTGCTGGTTAATGCGATAACCTTTTTCGGTAAGATAAGCTTCAACCCAACCCGGTATCTTATTATCATACAATCCGGCCGATTCAAACACCAACCCTGATTTTTCAATAGCCTTGTAAGCTTTTTTACGCTTATCAAACTTGCCGTACTTATAACAAAAAACCAGTATGGTACTTGGCAGCGGGTTTTCCAGGTAACTTAATAAGGGATTGATACCTTTTTTATCGTCGCCCTCGTTGCCCCATTTCATATCCTGGGCCTCTTTTACCAATACTACCTGGTAATCGGCCATCATGGGGTAACGTTTTGCCGCGCCTAACACGGTCATTACATCCGTATCTTTACCATACAACACGGTTTGGTTAAAACCTTTCTCGGCATCTGATAGTAGATGATGCTCAACATAATTGCTTACCTGATCAATAAAATAAGGTTCATCGCCATGTAAAAGGTATATGGGTTTATACTTGCGGTTCTTAAGATCCTTTATAATTTCGGCAGCGGTCATGTTAAGTCAAAAGTAAAAATTCAAAAGTAAAAAAAATACATCGTTGAAACTGGCAAGCGTTTTAACTCACCCCGACTTTGCTTCGCTAATCGACCCTCTCTGCTGTAAACAGCAAAGAGGGTTTGTTATTTATCCTATCCTCTTTCCGCCGCAGGCGAAGATAGGGTCGACGAGCGAAGCAAAGTCGGGGTGAGTAAATAATATTACAAACACACCCGACTTTTTGCCTTTTGAATTTTTACTTTTGAATTTCCACTTTCACCAAATGCACCAGCTACAGCCGTTAAACCTCCCACCCTATCCGTTTAAAATAATGGATGATAACGGGGTGCTGACACTGTTTGATGAAATAAGAAAGAAAAACATCATTATAACCCCCGAGGAGTGGGTGCGGCAGCATTTTGTGCAATACTTAATCCGCCATAAAAATTACCCCAAGACTTTAATAAAATTAGAGGGGGGCCATAGGTTGCACGGTAAAGCCAAACGATCAGATATTTTAGTTTTTAATCCTGACGGGGAGAAAATTTTACTGGTTGAATGTAAAGCACCATCAATAAATATTGACCAAAAGGTTTTTGACCAGATTGCGCGTTACAACATTGTGCATAAAATAGCCTTATTGGCCGTAAGCAACGGGCTGCAGCATTATTATTGCGAAATTGATTTTGATAAACAGCAGTACCGCTTTATTAACGATTTGCCTGTATACAGACAGATCAAGCTATAGCAGTGGTGAGTACCTGCATTTTTTCGAGCAGTTCGGTAGGTTTAAATGGCTTTGATATAAACTCATTCATACCTGAATCATAAATTTTTTGCTTTATATCAAATAAAGCCGATGCGGTTAATGCAATAATAGGTACACGCGCCTTTTTAGGGTCATCCATGCGCCGTATCTCCATGGCTGCATCAAAGCCATTCATCAGCGGCATGTGCAGATCCATCAATACAATATCAAATTCGCCGTCTTGCATCAGTTCAACTGCACGTTTACCATTTTCGGCCACGGCAGGAGTTATTTTCCATTTGGCCAACAGCTTCTTCATCAGCATTATGTTAACCGGATTATCTTCGGCAACAAGTACCTTTAAATCGTTCAAGTTATTTTCATGCGCAAGTTGCTGTATCATACTATTTTGCTGCCCTGCAGCGACGCATTGCGTTTGGGTAGCTATAGGAAAATCCATTGTAAACCAAAATTCTGAGCCTATCCCAGCTTCACTGGCAATCTGTACACGCAGGCCCTGCGCATCAAGCAAGCGTTTAACTATGGTAAGCCCCAGGCCCGTACCCCCATATTGACGTGTTGTACTTATTGACTGCTGAATAAAAGGCTCAAATATTACTTTCAGTTTATCCTCTTCAATGCCTATACCGGTATCTTTTACAGCAAATTTAACTGTGAGCAAACTGGTTTTTTGTTCAATACAGTTAGCCGTCACTACAATACTACCTTTATGCGTAAATTTAATGGCATTGCTTATCAGGTTAAACATTACCTGGGTTATGCGTGCAGGTTCGGCAAATACTTCCTTTTTGTTTAATATATCGTCTACATCCAATTTAAAGCTTAACCCTTTTTCTTCTGCTGATATTCTTTGCGCACCGCAAATGTTCTGCATTAGTTCGGCCAGGTTTACCTGCACATTTTCAAACACCTGCTTGCCCGATTCTATCTTATTAAAATCAAGCACATCATTTACAATAGCAAGCAGGTTACCTGCCGAAAATTTTAATACTTCAAGGTTTTCTTTCTGATCGGGGCGCGGATCGCCCATTATCAAAAGGTTGCTCATGCCAATAACCGCATTTAGCGGCGTACGTATCTCATGCGACATGGTAGCCAAAAAAGCTGATTTCTCTTCGTATGATCGTTCGGCTTTTTCAATAGCCTGCTTATATCTGTCGTTAAGTTCGTCCTGCTGCTGGTAGGTTTGTTTAAGCAGGATATCGTTATTTAAGTAAAACCGGTAAAAATAACTGTGGATAAGAATTATAAGCACCAAACAGCTTACCAAACCTATAATAATATTTGATCTTTCGGGCTGCTCTGCTATTATATTAATGCTATAAACACGGTAGCCCTGCAAGGCTAAAAATATGGCAACAGGAATTATATTTAATAACGAATAAACAAATCCCGGCTTGGGGCCAAGCATATAAAAACTAAACAAACTCATCAGTATGGCGGCTGCAATGGTAACATTGCCAACCGTTTGCTGCACTATAAATACATCGGTTAAACTTATTATTGTACCGCTTATTAATAATATGTGGGTAATGGCTTTCCAGGTGGGTTTATAGGTAAGCCATTTAAATAAAATAGCCGCCCCTGTAAGCATTATTGCATTAATAACCGCAAGCTTATTAAATGGCCGGTAATACATATTAACCTGTAAAACGGTAAGTATATAAATACTTAGCAATAAGCCATAATACAATACGCGTACGCGTGCGCTATCAAGACATACTTTGTGCCTGGGTGCAATTTTATCAATAGAAAAGTTAAAAAAACTTGCTCCGGAATTCATTTAGCGTTAATACTTATTTTAATAAGTGGGGTTTAAACAAAACGTTTTGCCCCCATAACGCTATAGCCGTGCAATTAAATTGCCAAACCTGCTAAACTTTCTTCCAATATCCGCAATTTTGCTTCGGCATCTGATTTTTTCTTTTGCTCTGCTTCAATAATTTCGGGTTTGGCATTGGCCATAAACCGTTCGTTTGAAAGTTTGGCGTTAACCGATTTCAGGAAACCATTTAAATATTCTTTCTCTTTTTGCAAGCGTTCGGCCTCGGCTTTGGCATCAATATTTTCGCTAAAAGGGATAAAAAACTCGTCTGTAGCGGCCAAAAAGCTAATTGCACCTGCAACCTTATCGGTAACATTTGTAAGTCCGTCAACATTGGCCAGCTTTTTTATTATTGGTTCAAAGCTTGAATAGTTTATGGCCGAGTTTGATTTAACTGATAATGATAATACTTCCTTGGGCGATATCTGTTTATTATTACGTATATTCCTAATTTGTGTAACAACCTGTTTTACCAGTTCCACATCGTTTAACAACTGTGCATTTACTTCCCCATTTTTAGGTAATTGTGCAACAATGCAACAATCTTTTTCATCCCTATTTCCAAATAATTCGTCATGCCAAAGCTCCTCGGTTATAAAAGGCATAAACGGGTGCAATAGCTTTAATATATCCTCAAAGAAACTGATTGTTTGCTCATAAGTTTGCCTGTCAACAGGTTGTAAATAAGCAGGTTTTATCATTTCCAGGTACCAGGCACAGAAATCGTCCCAAACCAGTTTGTACGTAGCCATCAAAGCTTCTGATAAGCGGTACTGAGCAAAGTTATCCTCAATTTCAACCAATGCCTGGTTAAACCTGCTTTTAAACCAATCAATTGCAGTTTGATTATTATTAGTAAGGCTATCATCAACCTCCCAACCCTTAACCAGGCGGAAGGCGTTCCATACTTTATTGGCAAAGTTACGGCCCTGTTCGCAATAGCTTTCGTCAAACATCAAGTCGTTACCCGCAGGCGAGCATAGCAACATACCTACCCTTACGCCATCAGCCCCATACTTTTCAATCAGGTCAAGCGGGTCGGGCGAGTTACCTAATGATTTTGACATTTTACGGCCCAGCTTATCTCTTACAATACCGGTAAGGTACACGTTTTTAAAGGGAACTTCGCCCTTAAACTCGTGTCCGGCCATGATCATGCGCGCTACCCAAAAAAATAATATTTCGGGGGCGGTTACCAAGTCGTTTGTTGGATAATAATAATTGATGTCGGCATTATCAGGATCTTTAAACCCATCAAAAACCGATATAGGCCACAGCCACGATGAGAACCAGGTATCAACTACATCTTCATCTTGTTTTAAGTCTGCAGTCGTCAGTTGTGCGTTAGCAGTATTCTTCTTTGCTTCTGCTAATGCTTCCTCAACGGTTTTGGCAATTACGTACTCACCATTAGGCAGGTACCATGCGGGTATTTGCTGTCCCCACCAAAGCTGGCGGCTTATGCACCAATCCTTAACATTCTCCATCCAGTGGCGGTAGGTGTTGATGAATTTTTCTGGTATCAGTTTTATATCCCCATTCAACACATAATCAAGGGCAGGTTTGGCCATTTCGTCCATCTTGCAAAACCATTGCATAGATAGCTTAGGCTCAATAACCGCGTTGGTACGCTCAGAAAAACCAACCTGCGATTTATATTCCTCAACTTTTTCTAACGCACCTGCCTCTTCCAGCAATACTGCAATTTTTTTACGTGCCGCAAAACGGTCCTCACCTACTAAAATTGTAGCTTTTTCGTTTAGTGTGCCATCGTCATTTAAAATATCAATAACGGGCAGCTTATGCTTTTGGCCAAGCTCATAGTCATTCAAATCATGCGCAGGGGTTACTTTTAAACAACCGGTACCAAAATCCATCTCCACATACTCATCTAAAATGATTGGTATCTCGCGGTCTATCAGTGGGATAAAAACACTTTTGCCATGCAGGTGTGTATAACGCCCGTCATTAGGGTTTATACAAATTGCTGCATCCGCCATGATGGTTTCAGGGCGGGTAGTAGCTATTGTTAAGTAGTCAGAAAGACCGGAAGTCGGAAAGTCAGAAAGATTACTTGCGGTCTTTCCGTCTTTCGGACTTTCGGACTTAACCGCATAGCGGATATAATATAGCTTCTGATTAACTTCCTTACGGATAACTTCCTCGTCGCTTACGGCAGTTTTTCCCTGCGGGTCCCAGTTTACCATGCGTACACCACGGTATATCCAGCCTTTTTTGTAAAGATGTATAAAGGTATCTATTACGGCTTCAGATAACTCTTCATCCATAGTAAAGCGGGTACGGTCCCAATCGCATGAGGCGCCCAGCTTTTTTAATTGTTCCAATATAATACCGCCGTATTTTTCCTTCCATTCCCAGGCATAAGCTAAAAACTCAGGGCGGGTAAGGTCTTTTTTGCTAATGCCTCGTTCTTTAAGCATAGCAACAACCTTAGCTTCGGTAGCAATGCTGGCATGGTCGGTACCAGGCACCCAGCAGGCATTTTTGCCCTTCATACGGGCGCGGCGTATTAAAACATCCTGTATGGTATTATTTAACATATGCCCCATATGCAACACCCCCGTAACATTTGGAGGTGGAATTACAATGGTATACGGCTCACGATCATCAGGTACCGACCGGAAAAACTTTTGCTGTAACCAGTAGCTGTACCATTTTTCTTCGGCCTCTTTGGGCAAATATGTTTTAGAAATACTCATAGCGCACAAAAATAAGGTTTTGCGGCGAATGTTTGCTGTTGGATGCAGCTATTGCATTTTATAAAATCATATAGTTATAGCGGGTTAAATACGGTAGAGGTTCCTTTGTGTACCAGTGTCCGCGTCCGCGCGAGCGCGGACACCGTGGTACACTCGTGGTACAGTTTGTCAGTGAGGTAATTGCTATATTTCACTTTACGTCAGTGCTTTATGCATGAAAAAATTAAATTTTATGCTTTTATAGCGCGGACACCCGTGGTACAGTTAATACCAAAATCCTGTTTATTTTGCCCACAACCTTATATTTGCAGGCAAATATTTATACTGATAATTATGAAGCCCGAGCTAACTATTGTACCTACTGCCGATGGCTCAAACACCATATACAATCCGCAGGTGGGCGAAAACTATCACTCGCGGCATGGAGCTTTGCAGGAGAGCTTACATGTATTTATAAATGCGGGACTGCAATATTTTTTAGAACAATCAGGCTTAAAGCAGGCCAGTATTTTGGAAGTTGGCTTTGGTACCGGGCTTAATTTTTTATTGAGCGCCGATTATTGTACTAACAACCAAATCAAACTGAAATATACCGGAATAGAGGCTTATCCATTAAGCGAAGAAATGATAACGCAAACCGGGTATGAAAAATATGTACAAGCAGCAGTTTGGACCAGTTTTACAACCAACTATAACAAGAGCTTGCAGGAACCGGTAACATTAAATACAAACTGCACGCTGCAAATTGCAAACTCAACATTGCTTAATTTTAATAGCGCTGATAAATACGATATCATATATTTTGATGCCTTTGCCGCCCTGCATCAACCCGAAATGTGGAACGAAGAAGCTATTGCCCATACCATAAAATTTTTAAAGCCGGGCGGTGTATTTGTAACCTATGCCATAACCGGCAATTTAAAACGCATGCTTAAAGCGTTAGGACTAACCATCCAAAAAATACCCGGCGCAGCAGGAAAACGCGAGATGCTGAGGGCGATTTATTGATGTGCGGATGCTTGATAATGTGCAGATATGGTATATAGCCTGATAACTGTTTACCCGGTAACCTACAGCTATAATGGCGTCGGGATTATAGAAGTCTAATTCACGATTTACATCACGGTCACCTTCTTTTTGAACTACTCGAATTTTTCGAGTAGTTGTAACTTGATCCAGTTCACCTGTTTTTGAAAATTTCTTTAAGATGATAAGTAATATAGCGATTGGGAATTTATCAATCAAAAAATCCGCATATCTGCACATCCACAAAATAATCTGCACATTTGCACATCTGCATATTCGTACATCAAAAAAACATGGCTATAATACCTCCAATATCCTCACCAACCCCCTCAGGCGCTTTTGAACGTTTGCTCACCATCATGGACGACCTGCGTTTAAACTGCCCCTGGGATAAAAAACAAACACTGGAAAGCCTGCGCCACTTAACCATTGAGGAAACCTACGAACTATCAGACGCGATACTGAGCGGTGATATGACCGAGATAAAAAAGGAGCTTGGCGATATTATGCTGCACCTGGTGTTTTATGCCAAAATAGGATCGGAAACTAACGACTTTGATATTACCGGTGTGTTAAACAGCATTTGCGATAAGCTGATTACCCGCCACCCGCATATTTATAGTGATACTCAGGTGAATGATGAGAACGATGTAAAACGTAACTGGGAACAAATAAAGCTTAAAGAAGGAAACCGGTCGGTTTTGGGTGGTGTACCAGCTTCGTTACCTGCTTTGGTAAAAGCATCGCGTATACAGGAAAAAGCCCGGGGTGTGGGGTTTGATTGGGAAGAAAAAAGCCAGGTTTGGGAAAAGGTTGAAGAAGAGATGCAGGAATTTAGAAATGAATTTAACGCCGAAGATGAAAGCACCATTGACCATGAAAAAGCCGAGGCTGAATTTGGTGATCTTTTATTTTCGTTGATAAATTATGCCCGCTTTATAAACATCAATCCCGAAGATGCCCTTGAAAAAACCAACCGGAAATTCATCAAACGCTTTCAATACCTGGAGGAAAAGGCCCGCGAAACCGGTCGTAACCTGCACGAAATGAGCCTTGCTGAAATGGATATATTCTGGAACGAGGCGAAAAAAATTTAAAAAGGCTTTGTAGCGTTTTTATGGTGATTAACGTAATGACCATAAACAATGCTATGAAAAATAAATTATTTTGCCTGTTAGTGCTTGTTGCAGCGGCCTCGGGTTGTAAAAAAGATGTAAAGCCCGTTGTACTGCCCGAAGGGAACTTTACAGGCACATTTCGCCGTATTCATTTAAGCTCAACTACGGGTAAAAAAGATACGTTAACTGCTGATTTAACTTTACTGCTTGGCGCAAGTACCGGTTTTGCCGTTGCGGGCGATACCACTAAACATGCCGGCAGCAGAGGCTCGTATGTAGTTGATGGCAGTTTGATAAACTTTTATGACAGCACTTTCCCCACAAGCGGCACACCTGCAAAAGTGCATCTGGCAGGTATTTATCAGTATGCGTATGATGGCAAAAACTTGGTAATAACTGTTGCTAACGATACACTTAATTACTACTATAGCTTTAAAGCCAACCCATCACTTATACTGTAAGTTTTAATAATTAAATAGAATGCCTGTGTTAGGCTACGTAATGGAAAAAGTAACTTAATACGTTGAGACAATACCCTGTCGAAAAGTCCTTATTAATTAACCTAAATTGTTATTTAAACGAAATATTTGCTAACCCCATCAGGGTTAAACATTTGTAGAAAAACAATACAACCAACGTCCGCTCCGTAGGTGCGGCACAGTGGCGTACCTACGGCACGCAAAAATCTTCATTCATTTTTGCTACAAAGGTTTGGCTCCTAACAGAGCTTTGTTAACCAACGTTTGAGTTTAATTAACCCAAGTTGCTGATTACAACATGCGCAGTATAATTTCCATTGCCGGATATTTGAAGCCTCTATTTGGTTTTAGCGGCAAATTAGAAACTATAATGCAGCATATTTTGGCTAAAGCCAGGTAGTAATATCCAGGTATCCGTTGACTGAAGTCAACGGCAATAATTTCATATAGATAACTAACAACTTGATTTAATTAGATTGTGTGAATGTGTTAGGTAACCCACGCTTGATTATTTTAATTAATTTGTAGCACTTGCGTGTTAGGCTACGTAATATAAAAAGTAACAGATAACAACTTAATGCACTTAAAACAAGGCCCTGCCGAAGAGGACCTTATTAATTATTGTAAAACAGGAAGTTTAAAGCATCAGGAAATGTTGTACAAGCGCTTCTATGGCTATGCTATGGGCATAAGTTTGCGTTATTGCGCCACCCGCGATGATGCGCTTGAAGTTACTAACGATGCTTTTATTAAGGCATTTAATGCTATTAAAAGCTTTAATAACGATAAGCCCTTTAAGGCGTGGCTGCGTACTATAATAGTTAATACTGCTATTGACAGGCGCCGTAAGGACCTTAAACTGCTACAAAACACCGACCTTGAAAATGCTGCCGCAATAAGTTATGATGTAACAGTATTTGAGCAATTAAATACTTATGACCTGTTAAAGCTGATGCAGCAGTTACCACCCGTGCAGCTAACCATTTTTAACCTTTATGAGATAGATGGTTACAGCCATGATGAGATAGCTAAGATGCTGGCATTATCGGCCAGTTCGTCAAGGGTTTATTTGGCCCGGGCGAAGGAGAAATTAAGAAGTATAATTAACAAAGAACAACAAAGCCATGGATGAGTTGGACGATAAACTGATCGATCATATCAGGGGGGCATTTGAAAATTTTGATGATTCGGGTGCCGATGAAGGGTGGTTACTGCTTCGGGAAAAATTTCCTGAAAAGGAAAAGGACCGCCGGGTTTTATGGTTATGGCTTGCTTCGGCAGCGGCAATTTTACTGCTGGCATTGGGCATTGGCACCTGGTACGCCAATCAAAAAACCAAACCTGAAAAACTAATTACCCGCAAACAACAGCCTGCAAAACGTAATAATGATACACCTGTTAAAACAAGCATAGCAAAGCAACCTGATTTAGATAACAATGACACTGTTAAAAGCCGGAAACCATCGTCAATATTTGACAAGGCAATGCATCATAAGCAAATGCCCCAAGCTAAACAACATCAAAACACTGAAGACGAGAATACAAACAATACTACTGCGCCAATTGGTACGGCTGCTATCACACCGTCAACAACTGATAACATTGCACAACAGCCCGCAGTAGCAGCAAAAAGTAATGACACTGCCCCGGTTAAAAAGGAACCGGCATTACAAAAGCAGGAAAAACCTTTTTGGCTATCAAATACTACAGAGGATAAGCCGAAAAAAAACGATGAAAAAAGCGGCGATAAAAAAGTAAAATTCAGTTTATATGCGGCTACCTATTTTAATTATGCCAAAGGCAGTGACAATCAGATTAATGTAGGTGCAGGCTTTGCATCGGATATTAAACTGACAAAAAATATAAAGCTTTCAACTGGTATAGCTTTGGCACAAAACACTTTAAACTATGTAAACAATTCGCCTACACAAGCTATACAAAATAATGCATTGGCTTATGCGTATAGTAGTGGTGTGGCCGCGGGCTATACCAATAACACACCAGTTATAAAAAATTATAATGCCCTACTGGTTGGGCTTGATATTCCCCTGAATATTAAATATGAATTTAACCCGCAAAAAAACAGCAGCTTTTTATCAGTGGGGATAAGTTCGGGCACTTTTTTAAATCAAACCTATACCTACAACTATAATTTACCAGCGCTGGCCGCATCGCAACAACAGCAACCCCAAACAGAAACAGCCCATAGTTTCAGTGATTTTTATTTTGCCAAAACGCTTAACATTTCTTTCGGAGTGGGTTATCCCTTGGGTAAAAAAAATCATTTAATTATTGAGCCTTTCCTTAAATACCCGTTGGCAGGCCTGGGCAGCCAGCAAATATATTTTGGAGCAGGCGGCTTAAACCTCAAGTTTGATTTTCAATCCGCAAAAAAATAAAGCTGCCGTTATTTAAATCTTATCGCTTTAACCGGCAAAATACGCGATACCAGCATAGAAGGGAGTATCAGCACCAGCAAACAAATGGCCATAGTGCCTGCATTTAAAAGCACTACATCCCATGCATTGAGTTTAATAGGTATAAAATTCATGTAATAGGATGCCGGATCTAACGTAAAAAAATGTGTTTTTAACTGTATATAGCTCAGGCCTATGCCAAACACATTCCCTAAAAACAATCCGATACCGATAATATAGCCGGCATTGTATAAAAATATTTTTTGTATGCTCCAGTTACCTGCGCCCATAGCTTTCAGGATGCCAATCATTGAGGTACGCTCCAATATCATAATTAACAGGGCCGATATCATATTAATTACCGCAACAATAACCATCAGCGCCAACATTACCTGTGTATTTACATCAAGCAGGTTTAACCACTCAAATAATGATGGATATGATTCCATCACGGTGTACTCCTTTAACCTCTGGGGCAATATATTATCAATAAACGTGGCAGCAGCGGGCATTTGTTCAAAATCGGCTATCCTTAGTTCATAACCGCCAATCTCAGTTTTGTTCCAGTCGTTTAGTTTCCTTATCAGGTCAATATCACCTATCACATAGGTTTTATCAATATCTTCAATACCCGAGTTATAAATGCCGGTAATTTTAAAGGGGCGCTTGCGCAGGGGCTGCTGCACAAAATACATCACTATCTTATCGCCCACTTTAAGCTTTAACCTGCCAGCAGTAACATCAGATATCATAAGCTGGGTTTTTGAGCGGGTGGTATCGCTAAAATCAAGCACATTACCCGCTATCATATTCTTTTTCAGAAATTGCCAGTTATAGCTTTTATCAACACCCTTTAATACCACCCCTTCAATCTCGTTATTTACTTTAATAATGCCCGGTTTGGTGGCATAAGGCATTACGGCTGTTATAAGCGGGTTGTTATTGGCCTTTTTTTCAAATGCAGAATCAACTTGAAAGGAGGACATTTCGTACGAATTATTTGAATCATACTTCACCACTTTCATATCACCATCAAAACCACGCGCTTTTTCCTTTATCTCCTGCTTAAAACCCTTAACTACTGCTACTGATAATATCATTACCCCCAAACCAAGCATAATGCCTACTATAGCTATCCGCACGATGAGTTTTGAAAACGTACGTTTTGAATTGAAGGATATCCTGCGGGCTATAAATGTTACAAAACTCAAAGCAGCGTGTTTTTTTGTATCTTAGCAAAGATGCGTTTTTACTGGCAAAAACTGTATAATTAACTGACCGAGCAATATTATTAATGATAAAAATGAGATCTATTTTAATACTAACCTTCCTCATTTACACGGCGCTTGCCCCGGTTTCGGCACAAACAAATACCCGCCCTGCAACTTCTAAAAAAATAATTTGCGGGGCCGACCAAACTGAGCTTTATATTAATTATATTAAGGGGAAAAATATAGGCATGGTTGTTAATCAAACTTCTGTTATAGGCAAACGCCGGATGGTAAGTGTTGACAGCCTGCTTAAACGGGGTATCGACATAAAAAAAATATTTGGCCCCGAGCATGGTTTCAGGGGCAATGCCAGCAACGGGGCAGCAGTTAATGACAGTACCGACCCGGCTACTAACCTGCCGGTAATTTCATTATACGGCAAGCATTATAAACCAACGCCTGATGATTTGAAAGGGCTTGACCTGGTAATTTTTGATATACAGGATGTAGGCGCGCGCTTTTATACCTATATATCAACCCTGCATTATGTAATGGAGGCCTGCGCCGAAAATAATATTGAACTGATGGTATTGGACAGGCCAAACCCCAACGGCTACTCGGTGGACGGGCCTGTTTTAGATACCGCTTACAAATCATTTGTAGGCATGCACCCTATCCCCATTACCCACGGCATGACCATTGGCGAATACGCCCAAATGATAAATGGCGAAGGCTGGCTGCAAAATAGGGTTAAGTGCAAACTTAAAATTATTAAAGTAGCTAATTATACGCATACATCGCCGTATGTATTACCGGTAAACCCGTCGCCAAACTTAAATACCAATCAATCTATACTGCTTTATCCAAGCTTGTGTTTGTTTGAAGGTACCACGCTGAGCCTGGGCCGCGGCACTTACTTCCCGTTTCAGGTGGTTGGGCATCCGGCGTTGAAGGGCAAGTATAGCTATAGCTTTACCCCGGTTAGTATTCCGGGCATGAGCGAAGATCCGCCGCAAAAAAATCAGGTTTGTTATGGTATCAACCTTAAAAATTACAACACACAAATAATTCGTAAAAGCGGAAAAATTAATTTAGCCTGGCTGATTGAAATGTATAAAGCCTACCCTGATAAAGCGCATTTTTTTAATGCATACTTTACCAAATTGGCCGGTAACGAAACTTTGCGCAAACAAATAGAGGCGGGTAAAACCGAGCAGCAAATACGCCAAAGCTGGGAGCCTGCTTTAAGCCGGTTTAAGCAAATACGGCGCAAATACTTATTATATCAATAAAATTACCTTGCAGTGCATGGGCATTGCAAACAAATTTGATTGAATTTAATTTGATACGAAACAAAAACTACTATGAGAATTGTATTTATGGGCACCCCGCAGTTTGCCGTGGCATCATTAGATGCTTTGATAAAGGCTGGCAGCAATATTGTTGGTGTAGTAACCGCACCTGATAAACCCGCCGGGCGCGGACAAAAAGTTAATGAATCGGCAGTGAAACAATAC
>JAICMD010000172.1 GCA_025929405.1 Mucilaginibacter sp.
ATAGCACATATTGACCACGGCAAAAGTACCCTTGCCGACAGGTTATTAGAATATACCAATACCATTACCCAGCGCGAAAGTCAGGCGCAATTGCTTGACGATATGGATCTTGAGCGCGAACGGGGCATCACCATAAAAAGCCATGCCATACAAATGGACTATGAGCTTGACGGGCAGAAATATGTATTGAACCTGATTGACACTCCCGGCCACGTGGATTTCTCGTACGAGGTATCACGTTCCATAGCTGCTTGTGAGGGCGCATTGCTGATAGTGGATGCTGCGCAGGGCATACAGGCGCAAACCATATCAAACCTTTATTTAGCACTGGAGAACGATCTGGAAATTATACCCGTATTAAATAAAATGGACCTGCCCGGCGCTATGCCTGAGGAGGTTAAGGACCAGATAGTTGACCTGATAGGCTGCAAACGCGAAGAAATTTTAGCGGCATCGGGCAAAACAGGCATGGGTGTGCATGATATTTTGCGTGCCATTGTTGAGCGTGTACCCGCCCCTGTCGGTGACCCTGAGGCACCTTTGCAGGCTTTGATATTTGACTCAGTGTTTAACTCTTTTCGTGGTATCATCGCTTATTTTAAAGTGGTTAATGGCGAAATACGCAAAGGCGACAGGGTAAAATTTGTAGCTACCGAAAGGGAATATATTGCAGACGAAATTGGCACATTAAAGTTAAAACAACAACCTAAGGATGTAATAAAAACCGGCGATGTGGGCTATATCATTTCCGGAATAAAAGAGGCTCGCGAGGTTAAAGTTGGTGATACTATTACTACTATTGACCGTCCGTGTGAACAAGGTATACAG
The DNA here is from genome assembly GCA_025929405.1 of Mucilaginibacter sp. GTDB lineage: Bacteria > Bacteroidota > Bacteroidia > Sphingobacteriales > Sphingobacteriaceae > Mucilaginibacter. Next base: position 829 of record JAICMD010000172.1, read on the forward strand.
GGCTTTGAGGAAGTTAAACCAATGGTATTCGCGGGTATTTATCCCGTAGATACTGAAGATTACGAAGAATTGCGCGAATCAATGGCGAAGCTGCAATTGAACGATGCTTCGCTGGTATTTGAGCCGGAATCATCAGCCGCCTTAGGCTTTGGTTTCCGTTGCGGTTTCCTGGGGATGCTGCACATGGAAATTATCCAGGAGCGTTTGGAGCGCGAGTTTAACATGACGGTTATTACCACCGTTCCCAATGTGTCATACCTGGCTTATACCACTAAAGGCGAAGAGCTGGCTGTAAACAATCCATCTGATCTCCCAGATCCAAGCAAGATTGACCGTGTTGAAGAACCCTATATTAAAGCTACCATTATCACCAAAGCCGAATTTGTTGGTCCGGTGATGTCGCTTTGTATACAAAAACGAGGGTTTATTAAAAATCAGTCGTATTTAACATCAGACCGCGTAGAGTTGATCTTTGAGATGCCGATGGGCGAGATCGTGTTCGACTTTTATGATAAGCTTAAAACCATATCGAAAGGCTACGCCTCGTTCGACTATCACCAGATAGGTTATCGTGCCAGCGATTTGGTTAAGCTGGATATCCGCCTAAACAGCGAACCTGTGGATGCTTTATCATCATTGATACACCGCAGCAACTCGTACGATTTTGGTAAAAAGATTTGCGAAAAGCTGAAAGAGCTTTTACCGCGCCAGCAGTTTGAGATCATCATACAAGCATCTATTGGTGCCAAGATCATCGCCCGCGAAACGGTAAAAGCCATGCGTAAGGACGTAACCGCTAAATGTTATGGCGGCGATATATCGCGTAAGCGTAAACTGTTGGAAAAACAAAAGGCCGGTAAAAAACGCATGCGCCAGGTAGGTAACGTAGAAATACCACAAAGTGCATTTATGGCGGTGCTGAAACTTGATTAATTATTAGATTCAAGAATCAAGAGCCAAGATTTAAGACATTTCTTGGTTCTTGATTCTTGAATCTTGACTCTATATAAAACATGCAATTACTAGACGGGAAATACGTATCAGAAAAACTTAAAGGAGAAATAGCAGACGGTGCCGCGGCTTATTTGGCCGAGAGCGGGCGCAAGCCGCATTTGGTGGCTGTTTTAGTTGGGCACGATGGTGGCAGCGAAACCTATGTAGCCAGCAAAATAAAAAACTGCGAAAAGGTAGGTTTTAAATCAACCCTGGTGCGTTATGAAGATACCGTTACCGAAGAAGAACTGCTTAAAAAAGTTGAGGAGCTTAATGCTGATGCCGATATTGACGGTATTATTGTTCAGCTTCCGTTGCCTAAACATATCGACCCCGAAAAAGTAACCGAGCGTATCGATCACCGCAAGGATGTGGACGGCTTTCATCCGGTTAATTTAGGGCGCATGCAGCGTAATTTGCCATCGTTTATCCCTGCAACTCCTTATGGCATTACCTTAATGCTTAAAGAATACGGCATTGACACCGCAGGTAAACATTGCGTTGTGGTTGGCCGTAGCAATATTGTAGGCTCGCCCATGAGCATTTTAATGGCGAGGAATACCCAACCGGGCAACTGCACTGTTACCATTTGCCATAGCCGTACCCCTGATATTAAAAAATTTACGCTGGATGCTGATATCCTGATCGTAGCTATCGGCAAAAAGAATTTTATTACTGCCGATATGGTTAAGGATGGCGCCATTGTGGTTGACGTGGGTATGAACCGCGAAACCTCAACCACAACCAAATCGGGCTTTAAGCTTTATGGCGATGTTGATTTTGAGAACGTGGCCCCTAAAGCCTCGTGGATAACTCCCGTACCCGGCGGTGTTGGTTTGATGACCATTATAGGGCTATTGAAGAATACTTTGGCTTCGGCTAAAAAAGAAGTTTATCAATAACACCTTATTGTCATTCTGAGCGATAGCGAAGAATCTTGTACACGCGATAATAACGGCAGCTTATCAATTTAATTTATAAGATTCTTCGCTACGCTCAGAATGACAATTCTATTTAAAAGCTTGCTTTATTTTTTCCAAAAACGTTATCACCCCTACATAAACCCCGTCTTGCCTAACTTCAACGGGGTAAGTATCCACATAATCATTTTGGCCGGGGTCGCCTTTACCGGTTTGCAGGTTGTAGCTGTAGCGATGAAACGGACAAATAATTTTACCCTCGCGACACCAACCGCCGCTTAGTTCGGCACCGGCATGCGGGCACGTAGCAGAAATTGCATAGATGCTTCCCTCATACCCTACCAGGCAAATGCCTTTGCCGCCTGCTTTAACTTTTTTAATAAATGGTTTATGGATATCTATAAGTTCGGCTACTTTATACCAGTTCATCAAAAATCTACCTGTAAGTTCATCACCGATGGGTTTTTAATCACCTCATTCATATCGGTTTTAAGGGTAACCGTGCGCCTGTCGGCAGATACGATGGCCTTAGGGTTAGTAACTTTTTTTACCGGCTTGGCAAAATTAAGCACCAATTTGTAGGGCATATCTATCAACATGGCCTTAGCCATAGCCAGGGTTGAAGATGTTTTTTTAAGAAAAGCATTAAACTTTGCCTTATCAATAATGCGGTAAAATTTGTGCGGGGTAACTTTATAATCGTAATAATCCTGCCCGGCTACCAATTGCTGCGCATCAAAAGCTTTAATATCCTTATTGGTTTTAGCTACATTATTAACTTGATTGCCCAGAGACAATTTAGAGATATGCTCCAGGTAATATTCCAAATCATCGCTGTTTTTAGCCAGGTGACTAATATTAACCTTCATGATGTTTTTAGCAAGATCCATTTTTATATTCAAATCGCTGCTGTTGGCCATTTTATATTCTTCAGTAGTTAGCTTTAGCTGGGTGCTGTCAGGCAGTGCGCTGTAAAAGCTTAAAGTGGTATCCTTAACCATAGCAAATTGCGGGGTTTCGCGCACCGAATCGGTCATTAAATTCATTAATACCGATACCGCCTTGCTCATATCAAACCCATACACCACCTTTACTGATCCATCTGCCTTAAAATCATAATGCTCCTCAATATCCACGCAGGATGTGAAGCATAACGAAATTACCAACAGCAATAAAAGGCGGTGTTTTTTCATGTTAATCAAATATAACTGTTTGAGGTGAAAGGAAAAAGGTTAAAGGCAAAAGGTTTTTTATAAAGTCAACACAGTTTTTCGCTTTGACCTTTAACCTTTCTGCTTTGTCCTTTCACCTCAATAAATCACCCCAATCTCACCTTTCCGCTTTCGCCTTTAACCTTTCAGCTCAAAACAGTACCTTTGCAGCCTTATGGCACACCATGTTCCGGAAGATGGCACATTGCTTCCTTTAATGGAAGAATTTTATACGATACAGGGCGAGGGATTTAATACCGGCAAGGCTGCATATTTTATCCGCCTGGGCGGATGCGACGTGGGCTGCCACTGGTGCGATGTTAAGGAAAGCTGGGACGCAGAGATACACCCGCTCACCCCTGCCGACCGTATTGTGGAGAATGCCCTACCTCATCCAGGCAAGGCCGTGGTAGTTACCGGCGGCGAACCGCTGATATATAACCTGGATTACCTTACCAATCAGCTACAACAAAAAGGCATCAAAACCTTTATTGAAACATCGGGCGCTTACCCGCTATCGGGCAACTGGGATTGGATATGCCTGTCGCCTAAAAAATTCAAGGCGCCTATGCTGCATGTAGCACAAAAAGCTGATGAGTTGAAAGTGATCATTTTTAATAAATCAGACTTTCAATTTGCCGAAGAAAATGCCAAGCTGGTAACTGAAAACTGCAAACTGTACCTGCAACCCGAGTGGTCAAAATCAAAAGAGATGACCCCGCTTATCATCGACTATGTAATGAATAACCCCAAATGGGAAATATCATTACAAACGCATAAATATTTAAACATACCCTGATGTTTTTGTAACTTAGGTTATAAACTCAACGTACCAACCGGAATGAGAAGGCTAACATTCCTTATTTTATTTTTAACGCTGTTTTTTAATAGTAATGCACAGGTATCATACAGCATTACTGATAAGGATGCAATAAAATATTTTACCCAGGCCAACCGCGCTTTAGATGACCATGCATACGGCGAGGCTATATCATTATTACAAAAGGCTACTACCGAGGATAGCAAATTTACAGAAGCCTATGCCTTGTTAGCTGATGTTTACCGGTCGAGAAAAAACAATACTGAGGCCATTGAAGCCTACAAAAAAGTATTGGAAATTGATGTCGATTTTAATCGCGGTATTTATATTAAACTTGGCGAAACCGAATTAAATGAAGGCAAATACGCTGATGCGCTTCAGCATCTTGAAAAATATCTTACCTACCCCAACATCACTGCAGCTAATAAAGCAGCGGCTGATAAAATGATAGTTAACTGTAAGTTCAGCATCAACGCAATACAACACCCGGTTGCCTTTACACCGGTAAATATTGGCGCAGAAATAAATACTGCCGATGATGAATATTCGCCTATTGCTACTGCTGATGAAAAGACATTGATTTTTACCCGGCAGATAAATGGTAATGAAGATTTTTATCAATCAACCCGCGAGGATAAACAATGGCAAAAAGCAACCTATTTAAGTGATAAGATAAATACACCCACCAATAATGAAGGGTCGCAATCCATATCGCAGGACGGTAAATACCTGTTTTTTACTGGTTGTAACCGCCCGGATGGCATGGGCCGGTGCGATATCTATATTTCGCAAAAAAAAGGCGACGAATGGGGAAAACCATTTGATATCAGTTCGCCCGTAAATACCCCAGGTTGGGAATCGCAGCCATCTATAAGCGCCGATGGACGCACCTTATATTTCGTAAGCAACCGTGCAGGCGGCTATGGCGGTTATGATATCTGGAAATCAACCCTTACAGATAAAGGCTGGGGCCAGCCTGAAAACCTGGGGCCAAATATTAATACGGCCTTTAATGAGCAGTCGCCTTTTATTCATGCTGATGACAGTACGCTTTATTTTTGTTCAAACGGGTGGCCGGGCTTGGGTAATCAGGATTTGTTTGTAAGCAGATTAGGTGCCGACGGCAAATGGCAAAAACCCGAAAACCTGGGCTACCCCATTAATACCAATAAAGATGAAACTGCGCTTACCTTAACTGCTGATGGCACAACGGCGTTTTTTGCTTCCAACAGTTTGAAAGGTTTTGGTGGCTTTGATATTTATACTTTTACATTACCCGCCAAATTGCGTCCGCATTTGGTTACCTATGTTAAAGGAATTGTAAGCGATGCCAAAACCAAACAACCGCTTGAATCGGCAGTAGAAATACTTGACCTGCAAAATAACCAACCTGTTTATCAGGATTATAGCTCGGCAGAGCAGGGCGACTTTTTAGCTACGCTGACTTCGGGTAAAAATTACGGGTTAAACATTTCAAAAACGGGATATTTATTTTATTCGGAAAACTTCTCGTTAGCAGGTCATCAGCCTGATAAACCTTATAATATTAATGTATTGCTTGAGCCTATTGAGATAGGCAACAAAGTAATACTAAAAAATATATTTTTTGATACCAACAAATTTGAGCTAAAACCCGAATCAATGGCCGAACTGCAAAAGCTAATTGAATTTTTGCAGGTTAACCCTACCATTCATATTGAAATATCGGGCCATACGGATAATGTGGGTAACGACCAGCTTAACCAAACTCTTTCACAAAACCGGGCAAAGGCAGTTTATGATTACCTGATAGCCAATAAAGTTGATGCCGGTAGGCTGGTATTTAAAGGCTATGGTAAAACCCAGCCTATTGCACCTAATGATAATGATGACAACCGCAGTAAAAACCGGAGGACAGAGTTTAAGATAATAGCTAAATAGGCTTAAAGCATAAGGCGAAAAGCTTAAAGCAGAAAGCTGGATTTACATAACAAAAAAGACCAAAGTATAATGCTTTGGTCTTTCTGCTTTTAGCTTTTGGCTAAATATTAATTTCCTAATTCCGACATGAATTTAATACGCATCAACTGTATTTCTTCGCGGGTATAATCATCGCTGCCCAACTCAACCAGGGCATCATCTATCGAATCAATTTCGGCACTGCGGAAATAATCAAATACCTCATCCTGTTTGTCCTCGTCAATAACCTCGTCAATGTAATAGTTAAGGTTAAGCTTGGTACCCGAATTTACAATAGTTTCTACCTCTTTCAGTATTTCCTCGTATGATAGGCCTTTTGAGGCCGCAATATCATCCAGATTTAAATGGCGGTCGATATTTTGAATAATAAATACTTTAAGAGCCGATTTATTGGCTGCGCTTTTGATAACCATATCAACCGGGCGGTCAATATCATTATCCTCCACATATTTTTTAATGAGATCAATAAACGGCGCGCCAAATTTTTGCGCCTTGCCTGCACCCACACCTGATATCTGCTTTAACTCTTCGGTAGTGATAGGATAGTGCGTACACATCTCCTCTAACGATGGGTCCTGGAACAATACAAACGGCGGTAAACCTTTTTGCTTGGCCATTTTTTTGCGCAGGTCCTTCAGC
>JAICMD010000133.1 GCA_025929405.1 Mucilaginibacter sp.
GCTTAAACGTTCATGTGCCTCGTTTGCAAAATCAATATCTTCTGATGATATGTGCAGCTCGCTGCCTGTTATTTTTAGTCTTACCTGGTGGGTAGTTTTGTTGGCATAAATAGCTACACGACTTAACGAACCTAAAAAGGTCAAGCGGTCAATGCTTAATTTATTTGGGTTATTTAACGGTATAACCGCTTCATAATCAGGATAACGCTCATCAATTAAACGGCATACCAGGTTAATGTTGTTAAACTTAAAGAATGCGCTGGTGCTGTTATACTCAACCGATACGTTTACATCATCAGTTGGTAATGCAGCTTTAAGTAAGGTTAACGCCTTTTTAGGCAGGATAAACGATGTTGTGCTATCAGCCTTTGCGTCCAAACGGCGGTAGCGTACCAGCTTATGTGCATCAGTAGCCACAAAGGTTAAATACTGGCTTGAAAGCTGGCAGTAAACACCCGTCATAGCCGGGCGCAGCTCATCATTGCTAACTGCAAAAATGGTTTTGTTAATAGCTTCGGCCAGTACTGATGCAGGCAAATTAACTGATGATGCGTTTTCAACTACCGGTATTTTAGGGAAGTCCTCACCGTTCTCGCCGCTTAATTTATATTTACCATCGCCTGCGTTAATTTCAATGGCAAAGGTCTGGTCATCAACCGAGAAAGCAACAGGCTGCTCGGGTAATGATTTTAACGTATCCAATAAAATACGTGATGGTATAGCAATACGGCCATTCTCCTTTGCTTCCACATTTAATGAGGTGGTCATGCTGGTTTGCAGGTCGGTAGCCGAAATGGTTAAGTTTCCATCCTTTATCTCGAACAAAAAGTTTTCCAGTATGGGCAATACGGTACTGCTGCTTAATGCACCGCTTACAGACTGTAATTGCTTCAATAATGTTGATGTGGAAACGATAAATCTCATAGATAATTCTTAGTGTTTAGCTATCAAATGTATAAAATTTAATGTGCATACTTTCGCTTACGCGCATAATGTTGAAAAATAGCAAATATTAACACTAAAACCAAAGGAACAATAGTATTTATTAACTGCCATTGTAATTTTTCGGCATGTACCTTTGCACGGTCAAGCAAGCGGAGTTTTATTTCTTTGTTGCGCAAGGATATAAGGCCCGAATCGTCAGTCATATAATCGGCAATGTTTAGTAATAAATTTTTATTGCCATAGGTTTCCTGTGTATAATGGTCATAACCCAGCGGGTAAGCCGACCCATCTGCAGATACCTGGTTCTTAAATATATCACCATCGCTTATTACAATCATTTTGGCGGGCCTGCTTTCATCAAGCGGTTCAATCTTATCGGTCAGCCCCTCGGGCGCGGGGCGGTTTTTAAATGCCGATTTAAATTTCCCTTCTAATAACACTCCAATAGTCTTTTGCGCACTTTGAAACTCTTTGGGGTCGGGAGCCTGCTCAACAGATTGTAATGATATCAAATGCGGCGTAGCTATATTTTTATTATAGGGCGATGAGGTAAGCAGGATAGTTTTATTTACGTTTTTGATATCCAAAACATCAATGGTGCTGGCAAATTCACTATAAATACCGTCCAAATTTTTTACTATGGGATGTTTTGACAACGGAATAATAACCGGGTAAAACAGCCAGGGCACCATTTGTATTTGCGATTGCCCGCCAATGTTGCCGGTGGCCATAGGTATTTGTGCGCAGTTTATATCGGCAATCAAATCATAATTAATGCGTACGCCATAGGTAAAAAGCTGGTCGTCCAGGTTGAGTTGTTTGTTAAAAGCCAGTTGTTCGCCGCCATGACCGCGCAGGCTGTCCAGTTCGGCGCTTACCTGGTCAATGGCCCAAACCACGCGGCCGCCGCGCATTATGTACTGGTCTATCTTATATTTTTCAAGCTCAGTAAACGGCTTATCCGGTTTATCAACAACCAGCATACTGATATTGGTCAGGCTATCAAAAGGAATGGTCTTTAAATCAACCCTTCCCACAAAGTTGCCATCGCTTAAAGCCCTTATAGCGCCGTTTAGCTGCACATTGCTTAACTCATTATGCCCGGTAGTAAAACCAATAGCCGGTAAACCGGTGCTGGTTACTTTTTTTATGGCTGATGTAAACGCATATTCAAGGTTTTGGATAGAATTATTGATCTGCTCATCGGCGCTTGCACTGCGTTGTGTTTGTGCATTAAGTAAATTCACCAATATGCTCCTGCCATTAGCAGTAACTGCCGCCCAGGGGAAAATGATCTTTTGGGTGCTGCCGCTCTCGGTAGTTACATTTAAGTTGGTTGGTACCATCCCGTGCGATACCAAATCCTGTATAACCTGATTTTTCTGGTCGGTTGCCACACCTTCCAGCGGGTCAATAAAGTCGATAGTAAGATTTTTATGGCTGTATGAGCGCAGATCGGTTAGCATGTCACTGGTGGCGCGCTGCAGGCGTTTCATGCCACCGGTCAAATCGCCCTGCAAATAAACCGTAACCCGTACCGGCTGCGACAGGCTATCCAGTATATTACGGCTTACGGGCGATATGGTGTATAATTTCTCCCTGGTAAAATCTATGCGGGTAAAAGTGATGTTTGATAAAACGATAACTACTACCAACACTCCGGCCAGTTTAAACAACGAACCATTTTTTAAACTCTTTTGCTGTTGGCGAAGCAGCACCAGTAAAGTTAAGCCGATAAATAACCCGGTTAAAACTATAAAGTAAGCCAGGTCGCGGGTATCTAAAACGCCGCGGCTTATGGATAAATAGTGTTGATTAATTCCTAAATCGGGCAGATTAAGGCTTTGCAGTGATAATAATCCGCTAAGCGATTCAAATCCGCTGAAGAAAAAGAAACAAAGAAATATAGCTATGGTAAAGGCGATAATTTGGTTTTTACTTAGTGCAGATGCAAACAATCCAATAGCCGTAAACGCCGAACCCAACAAAAACAACCCGATATATGAACCCGTAACCCCGCCACTATCAATATTACCTGTTGGGTTACCCAATGAGTAAACCGAATAATAATAAATAAGCGTAGGCAGCAAAGCAAAAAGCACAATCAATACCCCGGCCCAAAATTTACCCATCACGATTTGCCAGTTGGTAAGCGGGCGGGTAGCCAGCAACTCAAAGGTACCTTCGCGACGTTCCTCGGCTAATGAGCGCATGGTTATGGCCGGCACCAGGAACATAAACAGGTACGGCACGGTATTGAATAGATTGTCCAAAGCGGCATAGCCATAATCAAGGATGCTTGATTCCGGGTACACCCAAAGCAGCAAACCCAATACCAATAAAAAACACCCAATAGTAACATAAGCCACCATTGAACTGAGGTATGTGGTTATTTCTTTTTTGAGTATGCTGTACATTTTCCTTTTTATTTCAAAGCGTCATTGCGAGGAACGAAGCAATCTCCGCAATGCCAATCCGCCATGCAAAGTTCAGAGATTGCTTCGTTCCTCGCAATGACGGGTTATTTATTTGTCAGTTCTATAAAAATATTTTCCAATATTTTTCCCTTATTCTTATCTCTTAACCCTTGCAAACTATCATCAGCCACAACCCTACCCTTATTAATAATGATCACCTTATCGCAAACGGCCTCTACTTCCTGCATAATATGGGTTGATAAAATAACGGTTTTGGTTTTGCCAAGATCAATAATTAGCTGGCGGATGCCTATCAGTTGGTTTGGGTCGAGGCCCGACGTTGGCTCGTCTAATATCAACACCTGCGGATCATGCAAAATGGCTTGTGCCAAACCCACACGTTGCCGGTAGCCTTTGCTTAACTGTCCTATTTTTTTATGCTGCTCCGGACCAAGACCCGTCAGTTCAATAACTTCGGCAATTCGCGCCTGTGGCCATGATATGCCATGTATCCCGGCAATAAAAGCCAACGATTCCTTTACATACATATCCGTATAAAGCGGATTACTTTCCGGAAGGTAGCCAATGCGTTTTTTAACCTCGAGTGGCTGATTACGCACATCAAAACCATCAACCTTCGCTGTGCCTGATGTTTGCGGAACAAAACCGGTGAGTATTTTCATGGTGGTTGATTTCCCTGCCCCGTTTGGCCCTAAAAAGCCAAGTACGCCTGTGCCGGCAGTAAATGAAATATCATCCACTGCTTTTTGCAAACCATAAACTTTTGTCAGGGATTCAACATGAATGCTCATGCATCAAATGTAGAAATTTGGTGGGAAATTCGCCCCCTCTAAAATCTCTCCCGGCAGGAGAGACTTTTATTGCCTTTTAAAGCCCTCCCTACAGGGAGGGTCACTTAACTGGTCGAAATTTACAAACTTCGACCTAAAATGTTGCAAGCATTCTGCTTGCGTAAGCTTAAAGCTTAAAACATTATATATCTAAGTTACGCTGCTCTAAACATAGACCAGCGTATATGGATTTGCAGGCGCAGAGATTGCTTCGTTCCTCGCAATGACGCAAGCAGGATAAGCTACTTTTGAGTTTTCTCTTTCACAATTACAAAAACATCCTCATTAGCCTTTTTCATGAGATACTTTTCGCGGGCAAATTTTTCGAGTTTTTGTGGGTTGGAAGTTAATTCGTCAAGATCCTTGTTAACCTTTTCGGTTTCTGTCTGGTAAAAATCGCGTTCCTGTTTCAGGCTATTAACCTGCTGGTGATATTCATATTGCGATACCAAATCGTTTTTATCAAAAAACAGCATCCACACAATAAAGGCCAGGGTAACTATAAAAAACTTGTTTTTAAACAAGTCTATTAAACGCTTAATTGCCATCGTTAAAAAATTTAGCTAAAATTATTTAAAAGATGCGTTTGATGCAAATTTGCTTTATTAACTTATTAACAAAATAATTATTAATTATTTGCCGTTGGTATTGCTTTACATAACTATCACAAATACCTGACCTGGAGAGCACATGTTTAGGTATTTTAAAACTTTATTTAATCTTCCATTTTCTGTCATTGGTCGATTCTTTTGGCACACTGGTCTATATTGTTTTTTTTATTCTAAAACTTATATTTTATTTGAAATACTATTTTACCCCTAAACTAAACCAAATGAAAAATTTTATAAACTCCACCTTTATATTAAGCTGCGCCATCTGGCTGCTTATCAGCACACAAGTACAGGCTCAACAAGGTAATATTACATTTACAGGAAAAGTAACCAACCAGGCAAATAATCGCCCCATCAGGCTGGCCAGCGTAAGTATTGCCGGTAAGGGTATTGGCACATCAACCAATACGGCGGGTAAATTTATTTTATTGGTGCCACAGGCTAATTTAAATGATAGTTTAAAAGTATCTTGTATAGGCTATCAAACTAAAAGCTTTGCCATTGCCGGTTTAAAACGTGGTGAAGACTTAAACATAACACTCGAAAAAAGCAATACCGTTTTGCAGGAAGTTACCGTAACTTATTACGACCCGCAAAAAATACTGCAAAAAGCTATAAGCCGCATTGGCGAAAACTATATTAACCGCCCCCATATTTTACGCGGCTTTTACCGTATGTATACCTATAATGATCATGACCCACTGCAACTATCCGAAGCGGTTTTTGATGTGTATAATTTTGGTTATACCGATAAACATGCTGATATTTTCAGACTGATAAAAGCCCGGAGCGAAAAAAACGAGCGCGATTTTAATACGCTTGAATTTGGCCAGAAACCCAATTCAATTTTCGAGACTGATGTAATTAACCATATCATGGCCTCGGGTTTTTTAAGTGATGACGGGCTGAAGAACCATGAATTTAATGTAACCGGGATTGTTGACGTAAATGGTTATCGAACTTACGAAATAGCCTTCCGCGAAAAACCGGGCGTTGAGGGTAACACCTACCGCGGCAATATGTATATTGATACCAAAACTTACGCTTTTGTTTATTTTGATTTTGGGCTAAGCCCAACGGCTACAAGCACCATAGGTGCCGCTACATTTGCAAAACGCTCGTTAATGCGCCTGGGCAATACAGGTATCGACCTGATGTTTGACCACACCAAAGTTAACTACCAGCAATTTAGCAATAAATGGGTACTATCAAATGTGGAGGGGGATGATTCATTAAAAGTAAATAACCCCGAGCTGAAATATGATTATGTGGCCCATGTAAAATTTAACTACCAGATAACTGCTATTGATACCACGCAGAAAGAATCCTTTGATTCAAAAGTTGGGCGTAATGATAATATTAATGCCTATAAAAGCAACGGCGACGAAAAATTCTGGAAGGATTATAACATCATCTTATCAGATGATAATGTGGATGATATTTTCAAAAAGATAAAGGCGATTAATAAAGCAGTAAAGTAATTAATCGTTATTAAATATGTAATGCCCGGTTTTCGGTAGAAATGCTCTACCCCCTACAACCGTATCATTTTAACCAACGAAAATATTAATTAAAAATAAATTTGCATTTGTCCTAAATGTATAGTTATATTAGTACTACCGATTAACCTATCATCTGTGCAAGAGCTATTTATAACCGAAAACAGATAGATTACTCAAAGAAATAAATTAGTATAATATATGCAGGATAGCTATCGGCTGCTTTTAACTGATTTATTACAACATTCATAAAGCATAAATTAAACGGGGGCAGCCTCCCTAAACTGCAACCCGAAGACTTGAAATACTTAATAATAAGTATTAAGCAAAATTATTGTCCCGGCCGGACATGAAGATGCCTGAACTTCGGTAAAACAGGCTTAGGGAAAAGCCGCAACCCGATTAATAGAGGCAAAAATAAACTTTTATAATTATGAAAAAACTCAATTTAAAGCTGGATGGCGTAAAAGCACAGCTAACCAAAGAACAAATGAAGAAAGTTAATGGCGGGTATTACACCTGTTTTTGTCTTATTGATTTTATTCCTAACGATCCACCAATGATATGTGAAGATAACTATGATGCATGTTCAGCTATTGCGGATGTATATTGTTATGGATTTTCGCATTATCAAGGAAACTATATCTGCTATTAGGTAATATATAAACCAGGGTAAATTTACTCTGGTTTATAACTATTCAGATTTTGAATTACTAATCTCTATATGTATTAGTAGTGTATAATTGAATAAATCATTTTTTTGGCCTAAGGATTATATGTTTTATGAGGATTAAAGAATGTTATATGTATCTGGTTTAGTAGGTATATATCTATTATTCTCAATTACCAGTATTTAGCTCAGAATCAAGAATCATTACTTATGCTAACAATGGTAACTCCTCTCAACTAATCGAAGTTTACAACTTCGTCTAAAAAGGTCATAGTACTCTGTTTGGATAAGTTGAAAGCTTACTGCATTTATAAGTTAAGTTATGCTGCGCTAAACTAAGACTTAAATGTTTTGGAAAGGACGGTTTTTTTAAGCCGAATACCTCGAGCATAGTATTGTCTCTGCCGTAAAGCTTCAGAGTGATTTTAAAATAATAACCCTTGTTGTTACTAAATTTATAGTTATATTAGATTGCTAAAATTCTAATCGTAATTTAGATATGCTTATGAAACCTATATTAATCATTGCCTTTTTATTGCTCTATTTAAGCGTTATGGCCCAGGAGATTAAAGGAACCGTTACTGACGGCAGCAACGGTAAACCCATACCAAACGCAAGCATTTATTTAAATGGTTCATCAAAAGGAACGGTATCTGATATAAATGGGAAATTTAGCTTACACGCTTCTGAAACCAATATCCCGCTTGTAGTTAGTTATGTTGGATACACAACACAGTCAATTGAAAATTATGCAGGTAAAAATTTAAATATCGTTTTAGTGCCTAAGTCAACATTACTGAAAGAGGTAGTTATTGGTTATGATGCTATTAGCAGGAAAGAAGAGATGCGCATATTTTTAAAAGAGTTTATTAGTGCTATAGGTAAGGATTGTGTAATTGCTAACCCTGACGATATCAATTTTAAATATAAAAAAAAAATAAACACACTCACGGCAACAGCCGATAACCCATTAATTATATTAAATAAAAAACTGGGTTATAAAATCACTTATTTTTTAGATGAGTTTAAACATGAGCCCAATCATACAACGTATAATGGGAATTACTTTTTTGCAGAAGATACGGCAGGACTAACTCCTAAGGAGATAAAATCGGTATTAAAAGCCCGGGATGATGCCTATTTCGGCTCAAGGATGCATTTTATTAGGGCATTATGGGCAAATGATCTTGCATCAAATAATTTTGAACTGTTTGATCAGGATAATCTGCGCATTAAAAACAGCATTCTGGCCATCAATAATAACAAGCGATTTATACAATTTAATGGTGTTATAAAAGTAGTTTACACAAAAGGATGGCTTACAGAAAATTCATATATACAATTACAGGATAGTAGAAATGCTGCATTTATAGACAGCACAGGTTTTTATGATCAAATTTATTGGAGCGGTGAAATGGCCGGGCAGCGTGTAAATCAATTGCTTCCATCTGAGTTTAAGCCGCTTAAACCCCAGGCACCAAGGGCAATTGTAAAAAATATAGAGTCTCTTAATACAAATGTTCAACTCGCGCAGGAGCCAATTTACCTAAGCAATTACCGGAAAAGTCTGCCCGTAGCCGATTACGAAAAGGTGCATCTGCATCTGGATAAAACCTGGTACAGTGCAGGCGATACGGTATGGTTTAAAGGTTATGTGGTAACAGGGCCGGCCAATTTGCCTACCAACATTAGCGGGGTGCTACATGTAGAGCTTTCAGATTCGGTTAATCATGTGGTACAAAACATCAAACTACCACTTCTATCCGGCTTAACCTATGGCGATATAGTACTGGCTAATAACCTAAATGAAGGCATTTACCATATCCGTGCCTATACCAACTGGATGCGCAATGCAGGCCCAGGTTATTTTTTTGATGAGCAGATCCATGTTATCGGCATACCAAACAATACTTCGGTAAGGAGCATAGCAAAAACTAAGGTAATAACAGGCACAACAAATATTTTAGCATCAGCTACTGCACCTGCTGTTGATGTGCAGTTTTTTCCCGAAGGGGGTTACCTGCTCAACGGGGTAGCCTCCAAAGTGGCCTTTAAGGCCATAGGCATG
The DNA here is from genome assembly GCA_025929405.1 of Mucilaginibacter sp. Classification (GTDB taxonomy): domain Bacteria; phylum Bacteroidota; class Bacteroidia; order Sphingobacteriales; family Sphingobacteriaceae; genus Mucilaginibacter. The sequence goes on from JAICMD010000133.1 coordinate 9,062, forward strand.
GATGGGCTTGGCAAAACCATCAAAGGGATAATAACCGATAACGAAGGTAACGAAGTAGCACCGGTAAACAGCAATCAACTGGGCATGGGTTATTTTATGCTGGCACCAATGGCAGGTAAAACCTATACAGCCAAAATAAGCTATGGCAATAATAATACAGTTACACTGCCCCTGCCACCAGCCAAAAGCGAAGGCTATGTTTTAAC
>JAICMD010000033.1 GCA_025929405.1 Mucilaginibacter sp.
AAGACAACTAACAAATGGCTGAGCAAAATCGTTGAGGATTGTAAACTTGATTGTGAGGTTACAACGTATGTCGCGAGGCATTCCTGGGCTACGACAGCTAAACGATCAGGTTATTCAATAGAAATAATAGCTGAAGCCATGGGCCATGAGCATGGCAATCGTATAACTAACATTTACCTTGATGCTTTTGATCAGAGTTTGATAGATGAAGTTAATGAAAAGGTGATAGCAACAATTATGTAAGCATCATACAAGCAGGATAGGCAACTGTCCTGCTTTTTTTATATTCGCAATATGACAAATTTGTATGATGTCGATTGGGCTATATTTAAACTGAAACCAAACTTTAATGTAATAAGACGATATGTTACTCTTGGTTCAACTGTAAAGGAGGTGAAGAACTTCGTTAAGCGGTACAAACAAGGTGGGTCACTGCTTCATTTAGAATTTATGTCGACAATTGACGAAGATCTGTTTGCGCAAGATTTCGAGGTTTTAATTAGAAAATATTGTTTAGCGGAACATGGCCATAACTTATGTTATTTGATATTGTACTTGCATAAATTAACTTATATTAAATGGAAACAAGCAAGGGTTCCAGGTTCGGAAGGAGTAAAAGCAGCCACTCAAATCAAGAGTTAGTTGATTTTCTGCTTAAGCACAAGGCTAACAAATTTGAATTGACATTTAAGTCAGTTGCAGAAGATGTAGCTAATGTCAAGAGTAAAGGTAAAAAGGAGAATATTAAGCCTTACACTGTTGACGAAGCTTCAGTAGCCAATTGGATTGTAGATAGTTTGATAACTTCAATACGAAATCAAACCTTCCCGTTGGGCCTTAGCCATCAATTATTTGGAAGTAAAATTAAATACAACGAAAAACAGGGAAGGGAAGTGATGTATTTTCATGATGATGCCTATTTCGACTATCATAGACAGGATAGCCTGAAAGCTGATGCTTTAGTTGAAATGTCAGTTCCGTTGATTAATTATTACAACATGAAACTTACTTGACTAAAGGTGAAGCCAAACACTGGTCATTTGAGCAATTGTCATTCGTGTTGGACGTCTTGATTATGACTAATTACTTCATCAGTAGTAAGGAAAATTATAAAATAGGAGTTTTCGCCCTTCCTTCAGCTGATAAAATCTATCTTGACACCACACTTAATAATAAGATAGATCAAAGTAAAATTCTCATTCACAGTATAATACCCGGTTAATAGAAACCAGTTTCTTATATAGCTTGAATTACAATCATTGCATACCCGTTTTTTAACCCACGGGCGAACTGTAATGAATAAAGTATTTCTAAAGCTTAATGGGACAGATGAAGTTCCCAGAGGAGGTGGCAACACAATTGTTATCACTGCAAAACAATTTTTGGGTATAGAAGGCAATAAAAAATATTGCGATCCCGAAAAACTAGTGCAATATGCAAAGAGCTTACGTGAATCTGAAGTTGATCAATTAGATCAAACCATAGTTTGTATGCAAGCAGGCATTAGAACTATTGGCACAACTATTACCAGAGTGGATAAAGGTGGGCGCAACTACGCTTACCTAAACTTCGCTAAAATCAATGCTACTGTTGGTCTAAAGGTAATTCTTGAGGCAGGCATGAAAGAGTTGATTGGCGATTACCAGGATGGTAAAATAGCCGTAGGCTTCACTCGTGAGGAGTTGGTAGAAGAGGCCATGAACAGCTAACCCTACTGACTCACAGTCCATCCCACCCAGGGACAATTCCGTTCCTGGGTTTTTATTAATCAATTCTTTAACCGCAGTATTATAGTCCTGCATCACATATCCATAGTATGGAAACAATAAATATTAAATTACCATATAAAAAATACTTAAGTATGATAGAACCCTTTAAATCAAGTGGATTTGATACTGACAGTATATATCATAAAGAAGTAACGGGTTGCGGCTTTACCACCTTTGGCATAGAGTATCTCGAGGAAAACTTTGTTGGTATGTTGCCAAACAGACCAGTGATCGAAGATAAAGTGCGTGAACACAATATGAAGTACCCTGATAAACCAATATTAGGTGTTTATAAGGGCATATCGATAGCCCAAATTAAGGCATGCCTAATGAATGCCACTAAACTTAGTACGATAGCTCAAGATGGTGGTACACGTAGTATTTATACGTTAAACGGCATTGCGTTTATATTAGTAGACTTCCCACCTGGCTTACAAGGGCCGGATAGAACATTTCAAGTTGGTATAATGACTAATAATTCTAATCGTTAACTATTCGTAGTTAAAAATGTCAGCAAGTGGCTGAACAATTAAGAAGAGGAGCCTGCTAACGCAGGCTCCTTTACGATCTTTGTAACAAATGTGCACACAATCACAGAGCTATAGTTCGTTTTGGTTGGCAAAGACCTGACACATCTTGACATACAAAAATTAGTTGCAGCAGTTGAATAGAAACAGGAGGTGTATAAGTCTGTGTTAGATACTGTATTAATTGAGAATGATAGTATAGCACAATTAAAAATCCGGAGATGCTGCTGTAAATCAATAATATCAATGAAGAATGTTTATTATTGCTTTCAAATAAACACACATTAGTTGAAAGACAACCTATTAAAAAGCTTACTAAGAGCACTTACACACATAAACATTTCAAGGGCTTTCCTTAATATATTTTTTGGTATCGTTGTTATATTAAGTTCTTGTAAAAAGGATAATTTGCCTGTTGAAGCAAAACCTATTGTGCTTGGGTTATACGAGAAAAAGATCGACGTTATCAACAAAAGGCTCCTGATGCACATCACCAAGGTAGGTGACGTTTCAATTGACAATTTTAGCATGTTTGATACCGCTTCAAGTGGGATGCTTATCGATGCTGACGGGTTACTACCTGTTAATATGTTCAATGAGAATGGTATATCCATACCTGGAGATTCATTGATATATAATGGCATTACCATCACTAAACAAAAAGTTACTCTTGAATATGGTAATAAGGGTTCATACCAAACAAAAGCATATGGAAACCTTGCGTATGGAAAAGTAATGCTTGGAGATAATAATGGCAATATCACCACTAATAGGATGCCATTCGTTATATATTATTATTCAGAAGATGATAACCATTTTCCTTTGCCTCATCATGAACTTGATATTTTCGGGGTTGCTCCAGGCTCTAGTCATGGGAGTAAATCAGTAAATAGTCCCTTGCTTTATGTCCAACTACCGAAAGGAATATTTAGTGGATTTAAGTTAAATAAACTTGATGGCTCAAGGTTTATAAGTGAAACACCAAGCTATGTTCCTAATTTATTAGAAGTCGGTATTAACCTATCGATGGCAGCTTCAGAAGGCTTTAAATGGCACCAATTGGGATATTCAAAATTATACGGGTACCAAGATGAAATTTCAATGAATATAACTTTTGGAGGTAAAACCATAGCATCGAGTACTTTGCTTGATACGGGCACACCGGGATACACAATTATTCAGGACCCTAATGCAACAACTCCGTCAGTAGTATTAGCTAACAACACAAATGTTGCGTTCTCAACTACATCGGGCTTTGAATATAAATATAGCATCGTTGACCCGAGAATTAATGCCACCATCGTTCAAAACCCAAGCTATTCTCAAGACACAAGAAGCATAGTTAGTATATATTTCTTTCTTAATAATTCTTATTTGATGGACTATTCAACTTATCAACTAGGGTTAAAAAATTGATTAATTTATATTTTCACAGACATCATAACAATAAGCTACACCATCCTTCCCCGCTTTCTGTTGCTTAGAGCGAGAAAGGATAGCTCCGCTTATTCCTGTCGCTTCATTAGGCCAATCCACAGGTCCATAGGAATTACGCAAACTTCCAATGCTTTCAAAGCTGTCGCCAGATGCAGTACCTTGTAAAGAATGCGCTCACGCATACATTAAAAGGTACTGCAATAGACCCAACGCACCATGATCGCACATTTTTTATTCATTATTTATACTATTATACACTCCAGTAATAAAATGTGCCAGTCATGTTACCCAACGCTTGCAATCTGTCACCAGCTTTGAGGAAGCAAAGTTGTTGCTCCATATTCGCTTCCTTTTGATTTGCGCACTTTCATTTATGCTGCGGTTACTTGGTTTGGCAACCAGGTTACCTTGCAACACTCAATCTGCTTAATCAAAACGCTCATCTTGTTTGGCTCGCCTTACGCCGACGCAAGAGGCTGCTCAACTGTCACGGCATTTGAGTTTACATTGCTACTCGCAATGTTCAAATGGCAGCGCCAGTTGTTGGTCAGCAGATACTTAGCAGTCGCGTTGCACGCTTTCTCTGCTAAGACCTCTTGCGTTGCTCGCACCAACTTCGTTTCTCTACGTTGGTTTGGAAGGCTCGGTTGATGGAATAATTAATTAAATGATAGTTACATTTGTAAATAACTTAAAGATATTATGTTGAATAGCATTAAACAATTTATACAACTATGAGAATGGAATTTGACGTAGCACAAATATGTTTGAATGGTCACTTAATAAATGCAGCTTCAATGAATGTGCCGTCTATGAACAAAAGTTTTTGCACAACATGTGGTGAACCCACGATCACAGCTTGTCAAAATTGCCATAATGATATACCTGGAGCTTTTAGAATAGGTAGTAGGACGTACGGTAAGTTAGATACTATCCCAAGGTACTGCGAACACTGTGGAGCACCGTACCCATGGACACTAGCAACTCAAGAGGCAGCAATTGAAATAATTGCACTATCGGACGCTCTTACTAAGGAAGAAAAGGATGATTTACAAAAAGCTCTGCCAGAGTTGGTAAGAGAGACTCCTAAAACAAGAGTAGCAGTATTAAAATTTAATAAGTATATTGAAAAAGCGGGTATAGGGCTAGGCAATGCATTACGCGATATACTGATCGACGTTGTAAGCGAAGGAGTTAAGAAGAGCATTTGGGGCTGATGGACACACTCAAGAGTTTGCCTTTAAACTATTACATTAATCGAGCTATTGGCCCTGAAGGATTCATTTCACATCTATATAAATACTCTTCTCTTCGAGCCTTGTGGGATAATAAAAAGGAACCAACGTATAACGAGAATTTAATTCAATCATTGGTAGAAAGTTACCTATGGCATAGCCTGCCCGAAACGTTTAATGATCCCTACGATTGTTATGACGAACTCATTGATTACACCCCAACTGAGCAAGTAATTGAAGAAGTCTTAAGGATGCAACCGGTAGAACAGCGTGAGATTCTAAAAGAATTTAAGGTCAAGGATCCATATACATTTAGTCAAGGGATAATAAAAGCTTTCAAGCAAACTGCAATTCAACAGGGAATCTGCTGTTTCACAAAGAATGCTACCAGTAATCTTATGTGGTCTCATTATGCTGATAGCCATCGTGGAGTATGTCTTGAATTTGACCATCATATTTAATGGATGACTCATTGCTAATTCATCGAGTAATTTACGAGGAGGCATTTAAACCAATTAATTACTTTGACACTACCCAGGACGCAGCTATATGTAAGTTTACCACAAAATCTGCAGAATGGTTGTATGAAGCGGAATATCGATCCATCAATGATAAACAAGGGAAATTGCCAATTTCTATGGATGCTTTGATCGGGATTACATTTGGTGCCAAATGCAGTAACGAAGATATCCTTTATCTTGTTAAATTAGTCAACGAAGTTGGTTATAGTAATATAACATGGCGTAAAGCATCTATGCAGCGTGACAGTTTCAACTTAAGAATAGAACCATTAAGACTAGAAGAGTTGTAAATCGTCTTCACAAAGTTAGCTTCACATCAGCATACAGCTACTTTGTTTCAAGGTAGTATCTCGTAATTGGGTATCCCTATCGGGAGCCTCCGCAATTTCTCAATCTCCACCTTGCCTTTAATGCTGCTGTTCAGCAGTGAGTCGTTCGAGAATTCACTCGACATAAAACTTACTGCAATGACAGACATTAAACAACTTCGCAAAGAATTTGAGCACTACGCTTATGGCCAATCACTTCATTCCGCATTCACTGGTTTACTAGATTGGACGTTGTTACCTTTTAAGAAATGGGACAATGCAGAGCAACAAAAACACGCACTTGAAACTTACCAATCACACCCAAAAGCAACAAAATTAGTTAAGCTATTAGAGCTTATTGGCGAAGCTTCAGAGGGCTTTCGTGACCCATTGGGTGAACTATATCAACAATATATTTCGAGTGGTCACATTGGTCAATTTTGGACACCTGAATATGTATGTGATATGATGTCAATAATGAGTGCAGACACTTTAGAAGATAGTCAGAAAGTGCTAGCCCCAACTTGCGGTTCAGGAAGAATGCTACTTGCTGCAGCTAAGCGTAATAGGTTCGCCTTGTTTTATGGCGCTGACCTGGACATTACCTGTTGCAAAATGACATTACTTAATATGTTGCTTAACTCGTTGACTGGGGAAATTGCCCATATGGATAGTTTATCAAATGTTTTTTATACTGGCTTCGATGTTCAAACAACTTTAATTAGTGGTTATTATATTCCGTTCTATACAGAATTTACGGAACCTGAGTTAAGTAATATTTGGCTTCATCCTTTAAAAGGTAACAATACTAAATCAACATTTGAGAAGCCATTTGATGTGAAACGATCAGAACATGTTAGGTATGGGTGCAAAGCACACTTTTCTAGAATAATGAGTTTACTCTTTAGCCCCTAAGTCTGAGCTATCAGGATGACGCATAGTAAATATTTTGTTTATTAAATAATGACATTGTGCTTTGCATTTAGGGCAACAGCATTGCAATGTTATCTTTTCACCATCAATCACCACTGTTGGATGTTTGTTATGTTCGGGGCAAGCCAACGATTCAATAACATCTTTTATATCCGCAGTGAGCTTTTCCATGATAGTTAACAACACATGATAGTTAACAACAAAACGTAACAATATAAGTTTCACTTGATCATCACAAACTAACAATTTCTGAGTTAAATTTATTAACTAAAACAATGATATAATTTCCGTGTTGGAAACAATATCTTCTTAACAAAAAACTTTTGGTCATGAAACACTTTTCTTTACTCACCGCACTCCTATTAGCCCTCATTTTAAATTCTTGCAAAAAGGATGTCAACACGATACCATTATCGGAGTCCCATTTGACAAGTTTAGCCGCAGTTTCAAACGGTTTATTATCTTATTATACATTTAATGGTAACGCGAAAGATAGCATAACACACTTTGAAGGTATAGTACATGATGCTGTTTTAATTGCAGGTAAGTATGGTATGAGTGATCAAGCATATTGTTTCAAGGATTCTCACAAATATATATCCTTACCACATGGAATAGTTGCAGATTCATTGTCAACATATGCTGTTTATGTAAGGTTTAAAGCTGATAGTGGAACATTAATTCATAGTGGTGATATGAGCAAGAGTGGGTCCTCATTGGAAATAATTAACAAGAGTATAATTTACAAGTGGAATTTCCACGGATACTTATCTTCTGTGAATGCTAAGCCAAACGTTGTTAAAGTGGGTGAGTGGAATGATTTAGTAGTTAGTGTTCAAAACCAAATTGCAAGTGTATACCTTAACGGTGTTATTGTTACCGGAGAAATGACTTGGAGTCCTTCACAAGGTCAACATATTAATTCCACTGTTCCACATTTCGGTATTGCCAAGTACCTTCCATTGGGTGCAGACCTTTTAGGTGCTTCGTTTGAAAATGGCAAATACGATAAGTTCTTGGATGGCGCTATAGATGAGTTAAGATTTTATAATCGCTCTCTTTCAACCACAGAAGTAGCGGCATTAGCTAATAAGTAAGAGGCTGTAGTTATAAATTGGCCGAGATAAGCATTGATAAAGGAGATTTAATTCAGTTTAACACTACATTATTACTTCCACATTAAGGCATTTACTTGACTTCCTTTAACGGCAAATGAGACAATTCGCGGATTGTTATACTGCTTAAATAATGGTTATATGGATATATATTCACATCTGATGAGTGTCTCATTCTGACGGTAAACCAAACTTTCTAAGGGTTAATGACATCGCATTAATGAGTATAGGAGTTCAATATTGGGACAATAATCGTAAGAAGACAATGTCAAATTTCACCTTCTATGATTATAGACTTGAAGAAACATTTCAAGAGCCATTATCAACGCACCTCGGACCGAGATTTGTCAGAGAAGAATTACTACCTTCATGAATAAATACGTGAATAATATCGTGTCGCTAGTTCCAAAGAAAGAATATGATACTTCTAAAGGAAATGAGCAAAAAGGAGTATAGCCACAACATATTACCTTTTAGAAAGTAAGTGAGGTGTCGCTAACTTGTCACGAAAGCTAATCCAATATTTTTATTACCCCAATAAAGTAAGAAACCTTGAAAATGCGGGATTAGTAAACCGAAGGAGAGAATCATAATTACTAAAGCAAAGTTAGGACTGGTGCTTCTGAGCGCAAGAAAGACTACGGCATAAACCCACAGGCTTTGCACAGTCCATTTATTCCGTTTCCTTCCTTGCTTTATCGCACAAAACCTGAGTAAGCTTTATAATTATTAATCTCCAAGCACATGAAAGATACATCTTAAAACTTATTTGCTTTACTAGGTAAAGCAGTTTAACTGTAGTACTACAGTTCATTAATTTGTTAGCCTGTTTGCACACAGCTTGCACAGATAGGTACAGATTGCTTAAAAAAGGCCTTAGCATAGTTGAAACCAAAGAAAATGGTTACAGCTTACAAGCAGAGGGTCACAGGTTCGAATCCTGTTGCTCCCACTTAAAGCCCCACATTTCTGTGGGGCTTTTTTGTGCAATACTCTTCGTTATTATTTTCAATAGCATACCTTTATATTGAAAATCCGGTATGACAAAACAAAACTTTGAATTAAACGGCCGTATATGGCTGGAGGTGGGCGGAGAAAAAATGCTGGGACATGGTCGCGTTGAACTGCTTGAACGCATACAGGCTTCGGGGTCCATCAGGCAGGCGGCTCTGCAAATGAAAATGTCATACAAACAGGCGTGGGACCTTATCAATCATATTAACTCACATTTTAAAAAACCTGTTGTTGTTTCACAACGTGGAGGCAAAGGCGGCGGCAAGGCAGTAGTTACTGCTGATGGCCTTAAACTTATAGCCCAATTCCATCAATTGCATGCCTCGTTTTCTGATTTCCTGAAACAACATAGCGGCGAATTTGACCTTACAAATCAAGATTAACTTAGCCTGTAAACATCCTTGTTGTTAGATAATTTGCATATCTTAGCGTTATGTTTTAAAAAACATAACGATGGGTATGTATAATGATCCCGCTTTTCAAATCCATTTATAAATGTTAAATCCAGATAACATGAAACGATATATCATTACCATTTTATTGTTCCTTTTTTTAACCCTCGTTTTAACAATTGCACAATCGATTAAAATTACCGGCGAGTTAACCACCCCGCTAACCATAGATAAAATTGCCTTTGAGAAATTTAGGCAGGTAACCGTAACACGCAAGGACCGTGATGGAAAGGACCATACCTATTCGGGCGTTGTTATTGCTGATATTCTGCAGAAAGCTGGGGTAACATTAGGGGCAACGCTCAGGGGCGAAAACCTTACCAAATATGTTATAGCCAACGCCGCCGATGGCTATCAGGTAACTTTTGCCCTTGCCGAACTGGATAAAGAATTTACAGACCGCCAAATTATACTTGCCGACAAGGTAGACGGCAACTCGCTACCCGCTGCCGACGGCCCCTTCCGCATTATAGTGCAGGACGAAAAAAAGCCAGCCCGTTGCATGAAACAGGTAACCGGCATAAAGGTGGCTTTTGCAAAATAGATACCTCGAGCATATCAAATACTTATTCGGGTTAATACATTTTTAAAGTTTTTATGGAATTATTTGGAGTTACGATAAAAATCGTATATAATTGTGCTACGATAATTATCGTAGCACAATTATGGAACAAATTAAACCTACCGAAAGCGAACTGGAAATATTACTGGTGATGTGGCAAATGGGCCAATGCACTGTACGCGATGTGCATGATGAACTTGCCAAAAATAAAGATACCGGCTATACAACCACCCTAAAGCTGATGCAAAACATGCTCGAAAAAGGGTTAATTGAGCGTGAGAGCGTCCAAAATAAACATCTTTATAAAGCAGTATTTTCTCGCCGGCAGGCGCAGGCATCGGCGCTTGATAAGATCATTTCCACGGTATTTAAAGGCTCAACTACCGAGTTAATAGTACAGGCGCTTGGTCAGCATAAAGCATCAAAAGACGAGATAGATTTTTTAAAAAATTATCTGGATCAATTTAATTCACCCCAATAATATGCAAACGCTAATTAACAATGCCGGGCAGGTTTTGGGTATTACCATAATACATTCATTATGGCAGGGCCTAATAATTTATTTATTATGGCGCTTGTTTATAGCATGCTTGCCCCGCCTTTCTGCGCAAAAAAAATACTATACAGCTTTGTTTGCCTTATTTAGCATTGCCACTGTATTTATTTATACGTTTTATGCCGAAACAAAAAACTATACCTGGCAGCCTGCGCAATCAGTAAGTTACGTACCTGTTAGTACAAAGGTTAATACAACATCAAACCCGCCCTTATCCTTGCAGCAAAATACTACCATGACGCTTCCTGTTTCGGCAGTTTCATTTAACAGCGGGTTAACGCATTTTTTACCTTATATAGCTGTACTGTATGTGGCCGGGCTTTGTATTAATTTAAGCTTGATAGGCCTTGCATGGCATAAAATAAGGCTCATTAAACAGGATTTATTAGATGCCAATTATCTTCAGGCCAAAGTAGATACATTTATCAGCAAATTTAATATCAATAGCAAGGTTCGGGTGTGTTTTAGTTCGCTGGTTGATGTGCCCTGTGTTATAGGGTATATTAAGCCTATATTGCTATTACCTGTAACATTAACTACAATGTTATCTGCCGAAGAGGTCGAGGCTATTTTGTTACATGAACTGTCGCACATAAAAAATAACGACTATGTGCTAAACTTTATTCAGCAGATAATAAGCGTTATATTATTTTTTAATCCGTTTGCACAATTAATAAGCCGGGCAGTATCTGATGAGCGCGAAAACCGTTGCGATGACTGGGTTGTGAATGTTACCGCCACACCGCTAATATATGCCCGTGCATTGGTTAAGCTGGAAGAAACCCGCCATCAGGAAATCAAACTTGCCCTGGCTGCGTCAGGTAAAAAGTACCATTTACGCACAAGGATTGAGCGTATTTTAAAACCACGTAAACCTGCACAAAGCCTACAACATTGGTTATTGGTAATACTTTGTGCTTGCAGCTTAATGCTTTGGTTCTCGTTTAAAACAACATCTAAAACAGCTTTTAACTTATCAGGCACCCTATCAGGCAAGCCCGAAATTGTTAGCCTGATGTATGTTAATGAATTTGGGGAGCAGGTGACTGAAAAACATGCAGTAACCAATGGCTATTTTAACTTTAAAGGCAATATAAGCAGCCCCCGCCTGGTGTTTTTAACTGCTTACAAGCATAATTCGCAATCAGCCTATACAACCTTTTTTATCAGCCCGGGGGCTATAAAAGCATCAGGAAATTACGACGATATAGAACATTTAAAGATAGAAGGCTCGGCAGACCAAGCCGAATATCAAAAATACCAGGCACAAACAGCCGGTGTAATACATAATTCGGATATACTTATTGCAGAATATAAACGGCTTAAAAACCAAAAACAGTTAGCCCGGAAAAATAATGATGAGAAAGAAGTTGACAGGCTTGAACAACAAATAAATATTGTTCAGGATAAATTAATGCCATATCGTAACAGGCTTGAAGAAAACACTCACCAGTATATTGCCGCGCACACAAATTCGTACGTAAGCGCGCTACAGTTGATGCTTTATGCAAAGGGCTGGTCGGTTAATACGGTAAAAACATTATTCAGCAACTTTGATCCAGCCATTAAAAATAGTTTATATGGTGATAAGATACGCCATATTATACTGGAGATGGAAGGCGATGCGCCCGGAAAACAAGCACCTGATTTTACTGCTAAGGATATTAATAATAACCCCATAGCCTTAAACGCATTTGAAGGAAAAGTTACGCTGCTTAATTTTTGGACGACTACACAACCCGGACTTGACAATGCGCCCAATCTTATCAAAATTTTTAAAAAATATCACCCTGATGGTTTTGATATAATTGGTATTGCAGATGATGGTGCCACCCAACCCGAAACCTGGAGAAGATCAATAAAAGCAAACGGTACCCATTTATGGCACCATGTTTTAAACAGTACAACATACAATATCAACAAAACAAATGCAAACAGCCCCATAAGCAGCCTGTATGATGTAAGCGTATTGCCAACACGCATACTAATTGGCCGCGACGGTACCATTATAGGACGCTATGTAGGTACCGATGGCGATGCAGAATTGAACAAAAAATTAGCCTCGCTATTTGATTAAAGGGCTTAGGCCAAACCACCAAAAACATATTTTATAAACCTGAATCATGAACAAAAAAATCATGGTAATGCTGGCTCTTTGTGTCTGCGCTACCCGTTTATTCGCTCAAAACAGCTACCCAATTAACGGGGTTACTGTTGATACTGCCTCGAAAGTAAAGCTACAGGGCGCAACTATTGCAGTATTAAACGCCCGCGATTCCATACTGCGTCAATTTGCCTACTCCGGGCCAGATGGAGGTTTTTCAATAACAGGGCTTGATACCGGCAAATACATGATGCTGGTTACCCGCAATGGTTATGCCGACTATGTGGAGCGCTTTAATTTAACAGCCCTGCATGATTTTGGGCAGATAAACATGTCGCTCAAATCAAAACTGCTGCAGGATGTGATAATACGGGGTCAAACAAGCGCCATAAAAATAAAAGGCGATACTACAGAGTATAATGCCAAGGCCTACGTAATTCAGCCAAATGACAAGGTAGAGGACCTGCTGCGGCAACTACCGGGCATACAGGTAGACCAAAACGGAAATATTACCGCACAGGGCGTAGCAGTAAAAAAGGTACTATTAGATGGCGAAGAGTTTTTTGGCGATGACCCCATGCTGGTTACCAGGAACATCAGGGCCGATATGGTGGCTAAAGTACAACTGTACGATAAAAAAAGCGACCAGGCTACATTTACCGGTATTGATGACGGTAAAAAAGCAAAAACTATTAACATCCAACTAAAAGAAGATAAGCGTAACGGTGCGTTTGGTAAAGTAGATGCCGGAGCGGGCACAAGCAAGCGGTACCAGGGACAGGCTTTGTATAATATTTTCAGGGGGAATGAAAAGATGTCGGCCTATGGCACTGTTGCCACCACCGGGAAAGTTGGGCTTGGCTACATTGACAATAACAGGCTTGGATCAGGCAATATTGAAATTGGCGACAATGGCCTGGTACCATTACCAACCAATGGCGACCTGGATGCATCTACGGGCCAGTTTGATGGCAAGGGTTCGCCATTAGCAGGCAGCGCAGGTGTACATTATGATAACAAATGGGGTGATAATGGCAAACCCATTAATGCCAACTATAAAATTGGCTGGCTAAATGTTAAAGGCAATGCGGTTACCGCCACACAGCAAAGCCTCCCTGACGGACAGATAAATAATAATACTACTGAGAACTTTGATAACTCGTCGTTCAGGCAAAAGTTGGATGCCACCTATCAATTTAAACCGGACACATCATCCAATTTAAAAATTTCTGCTGATGGCACAATTAAAACCATTAAAACCAACAGCAATTATGCATCAGTTAATTTAAGGGAAAACGATACGCCTCTGAATAATGAACAAAGGACATTAAATAATGATGGGGACCAGCGTATTTTTAACGTGGGAGTTTTTTATACCAAAAAATTCAGCAAGCCGCGCCGCACATTTTCATGGAACATCTCGCAATCATACATCCGCAGCGGCTCAAACGGTTTTCTAAATTCAAACATTAATTTTTATAACCCTTTGGGTATAAAAGATAGTACCGTAGCGGTTAATCAATACAAAAAATCAACCACTGTTAACTCATCAATAAACAGTAATATCACCTGGACGGAGCCACTGACTAAAACCCTTTCCCTTGTTATTAACTACGGATTAGGCATTAATAACAGCACCAGTAACAACCTGTCGTACAATGCTTCCACACCGGGCAGGTATGATGTTTTTGACCCGGTTTACAGCAACAATTATAAGTTTAACCAATTGGCCAATCAGGGCGGCGCTGTATTTAATTATAAAACCAACAAATCCATTTTAAATTTTGGGGCAAAGGTTACTTCTATAGCGTTTAAGCAAACCAATGAATACACAGGTAATAGCTATACCCGCAATTTTTTAAACTGGCTGCCGCAGGTAAGCTATCAAAACAGCCTGTCAAAATATGCCTCATTCGTTATAAGCTATACCGGCAGAACCACTCAGCCTAATATTGAACAGTTACAACCCATACTAATCAATACACAGCCGCTGTATATAACTTTGGGTAACCCGGCATTAAAACCTGCTTTTACGCATGATTTTTCGGCAACCTATCGTGGTGCCCAGCCAGTAAGTGGTTTTAACTTCTACATTAGTCCCTACTACTCCATTACCACAACTGCAATAGTAAATAACATAGTAACCGATGCCGCGGGCAAAACAACAGTTAGCTACGTAAACTTAGCCGGCAACCAACAAAATAATTATGGCCTGTTTATTAACCTGGGTAAAAGCATAAAATCAATTGGGTTTAGTATTAACTTCAATACCGATGCAAGCACATCTTACAGCTACATCAACAATGCGCTTGACCGGTCAGATTATCATAGCTATTCGGCAGGGATAAGCATAGGAAAAAGCAAGCTAAACAAATATAGCTTTAACTTATCGGCCTCGCCCCAATATACTACCAGCACCTTTTCGCTGCAACCGCAAATAAATAATAATGCGGCAGGATTTGCCAGCAGTGCAAGAGCCTATGTTTATTTACCCGGCAAATTTCAAATTGGTGCCGATGTAAACCATACTTACCGGGCAGCAACCCAGGCATTTGATGCGCAGCAAATTACCTTATTAAATGCCTCAATAAGCAAAACATTTTTAAAGAGCAACGGCTTAAAACTGGCTATTACCGGTAACGACCTGCTGGACCAGAATGTAACTATCAGCCGTAGGGTAACAGGCAGTACTATTACACAGTCAAGCTATTCAGGAATAAAAAGATATTTTCTTTTCTCCATCACCTGGGACTTTACCAAATTTAAAACCATACCTGTAAATCAATAATATATATGAAAACATTACTACTACCGATATTTTTGTTATGCTGTATATACACTTACGGCCAGGCAGGATATATAAACAGCGGCAATATTGAGTTTGAAAAATCAGTTAACACCTATGCGCTTATAAAAAAGCAGATTAGCAAAAGCCTCGACGCTGTTCAGCAACAAAAGTTTGATCAGTACCAAAAAACACAGCCGCAGTTTAAAGTATTAAAAAGCACCCTTGCATTTAACGGTAATACCTCTTTATTTACTCCTGTTCCTTCAGAGGTAAACATGTTTCCGTTGTTTAAAATACCGTTTACCGATCAGAACAACATTGTTTATACTGACATTGCAAAGCACATCGCCACCACGCAAAAAAATGTTTACGAACAGGTTTTTTTGGTAAAAGATGCCACCAGAAAAATTAACTGGAAAATTACCGGCGAAACCCGCGAAGTTGCAGGCTATACGTGCCGCCGTGCAAATGCAATAATACTCGATTCGGTTTACGTTGTGGCTTTTTATACGGATGACATCCATTTTTCGGGAGGGCCGGAATGGTTTGGCGGCCTGCCAGGGATGATACTTGAACTGGCCCTGCCGCATGACAATGTAACATGGCGCGCAACAAAAGTTACAGCGGCTGCGCCAAATATAAATCCCCCTAAAAAAGGCAAGGTAATTAGTAATAAAGAGCTGGATGATTTAATAAATAAATTAAAGCGCAAAACAGACCCTGCCGAGGCCGATATGCAGATAAAGGCAATGTACTTATAACAACCTTAAACCAATTGGCAACATTTACTTAATGGCAACCACAACTCCTCTTCCGAGTCGGGCGCTTCATGTTTATACCGTTCGTCCATTACAGCAAAATGCGGCCTGTCATCAATAACATAACCCGAGTTAGGGAGCCACGTATTAAAAATATAATTATACGTCGCCGGTCCGGCGCTGGCCGGGCCTTTATGCATAAATACGGCGTATAGTCCATCGGGCAGCATAACAGGGAGCAGGCCCTGCGGCATATTTTCAAAATTTTCAACCTCAATGGCTGCCCATTTTTCAAATTCAGCAGCGGGATCAAAATGGTCAAAAAAACCCGGCGAATAAATTTCTATGGAATATAAATGATCATTTACCGGCGATGGTATTTCTTTGTGGCGGGGCATAAAACCAGTCCATAACCGGTAGGTTTTATTGTTGTTGAAAGACATTTTGAGGCATTGCCCTATCAGTTTCTTTGCCTTTAAATTGGTAATTACCGGTTCCATTACTGTAAACGTAATCATTTCCATCACAATAAAAAATGCAGGCAGGGTGGCTTGTCCGTAAATAGCTATAAGTGTACCACCAGTGTCCGCGCTAAAAATTAGAAATTTAATTTTTTTTTAATATAAACCTTTGACTTTAAGAACACTACATTGATTACTTCACTGACAAACTGTACCACGCTTGTACCACGGTGTCCGCGCTCGCGCGGACGCGGACACTGGTACACTCTTTGCGTGTTTCCGTTATAACAAAACAAAATAACCCGCTTTAAGTTGCTATGATACCTGCTTGTACATTAACAATTTTTTATTTTGACCAGTAGCAACTCCACCCTTTTAAATTCAATAACAACACATATAATAGTTGTGTTTATACTGCTTATTGGGTTAGGCAAAACCGCAAATGCGCAGCAAATGCCCTATATACAGGATGTTGACAGCAGCAAGCTTAAACCGGTACCTTTGCCCCCGCGCCCTT
>JAICMD010000071.1 GCA_025929405.1 Mucilaginibacter sp.
AAAAAGTTTAAGATATTGTAATTTTAACACTAAGAAGATTGAAATAAATTAAATTTTATAACATATATCTTCATTAATTATGAAAATATCATAAAAATTTACATTTATTTTAATAATTGATAACAACACTGTACTTTTGTTATGGATTTAAAATTTAAGAACATGAAAAAAATGATTTTAACAGCAGCAATAGCCACAATGATGAGCATTACTGCATTTGCCGCAGATGGTGGTAAAAAAAATACAAATGAAGCGGGTGTAACTACTACAGCGCTTAACAGCTTTGCAGCTAATTTTAGCGATGTTAAAGATGCGGTATGGGCAGTATCAGCAACTACTCAAAAAGCAACTTTTACATTAGCAGGCATTACTACTAATGCTTATTATGATTTATCAGGCGAGTTTATTGGTACAACCCAGGATGTTGATTATGCTATCATCCCTTTTGAAGCTAAAGAAACTATAGCTAAAAAATATGATGGTTATGCAGTAAACGAGGTGATCAGGTTTAAATATGAAGGTCAAAAATCTGATGTTACTCCGGTAGTTTACTTTATCGATCTAAAAAAAGGAAATACCAGCGAAGTAGTATTAAGAATAGCACCTGGTGAAACCCTGTCATTTTACAAACAAGTAAAATAATATTCCCCCTAATTAATTAAAAAGCCCACCGGTCATTGATCGGTGGGCTTTTTTTGTTGTACCGGGTGCTGTTATGTTCGGTAATGTAATGTCTATGTAAATAGTAGATTTTTTTTAAATATTATTAGGAATTGTAATCGTAATCAAAGTAACTTAGTATAATAAACACAATAACTTACATCAAAAAATAAATACTATGGGCTTACGATTAGGCGATATCGCCCCAAACTTCAAAGCAAAAACATCACAAGGTGATATTGATTTTTATGAATATCTTGGCGATAGCTGGGGTGTATTATTTTCGCATCCCGGCGATTATACACCGGTTTGTACTACTGAACTTGGCCGTACAGCGGCTTTAAAAAACGAGTTTGAAAAACGCAATGTAAAAGTGCTTGCATTGAGCGTTGATTCGGTTGAATCGCACAACGGCTGGATAAATGATATTAACGAAACCCAGGGCGTAGAGGTTAATTTCCCCATAATTGCCGATCCTGACCGCAAAATATCAGAAGCGTATGATATGATACATCCCAATGCTTCGGTAAATGCTACAGTGCGTTCGTTATTTATTATAGCACCTGATAAAACCGTTAAATTGATTATTACTTATCCGGCATCAACCGGAAGAAACTTCCAGGAAATTTTACGCGTAATTGATTCATTGCAGCTTACCGCAAACTACAGTGTAGCCACCCCTGCCGATTGGAAAGAAGGCGAAGATGTTGTTGTAGTACCTGCAATTAAAACCGAAGATATACCGGCAAAGTTCCCAAAAGGGTTTAAAGAAGTAAAACCTTATTTGCGTTTAACCCCCCAACCAAACAAATAAATTTTTATTTGTTAATTAATTAATTTTATATATTTGGGAAAGCAGGTTTATCTATTCCTTCTGATTATGAGCACCATAAAATTCAGTTTGGCTTAGTTATTAAATCTTTTAATGTAATTTTTTAATGCTATTTTTTTAATATGAAAACTGGAAAAGTAAAATGGTTTAACACACAAAAAGGCTACGGTTTTATTGTTACCGATGAAGGTAAAGACCTTTTTGTGCACTTTAAAGATGTACAAGGTGGCGTAAATGCCATTAAAGACAACGATAGTGTAGAATATGAAGTAGAAGAAGGAAGAAAAGGACTGCAGGCCGTAAATGTGAAAAAAGTTTAATATACTATACTTGAATTAAAGGCTTCCTGATACTGTCAGGGAGCCTTTTTTTTGCCAAAAATTAATAATTTCTGTTACTTTAGGCCAACTAATTATTACCTATTATGCTTCAAACTGATGTGGCTAAGGCCAAAAGGAACGTTATTTTTTTAGTATTGGTAGCTTCCTTAGGCTATTTTGTTGATATATATGATCTTGTAATATTCTCGATAGTACGTGTAAAAAGCTTGCAGGATATTGGCATACCTGCCGATAGGATTGAGAATGAAGGCGTATATGTTATTAATATGCAAATGTTTGGCTTATTGTTGGGCGGCATTATCTGGGGTGTAATTGGCGATAAACTGGGCCGTATAAAAGTGCTTTTCGGATCGATCTTTTTATACTCAATAGCCAACTTTATTAATGGCATGGTGCATGATGTAAACAGTTATGCTGTAATACGCTTTGCAGCAGGCATAGGCTTAGCGGGCGAGTTAGGCGCAGGCATAACCCTGGTAAGCGAAACTTTGAGCAAGGAACGCCGCGGCTATGGTACTACTATTGTAGCCATGATAGGCCTTTTAGGCGCGGTTGCCGCAGCTTACGTAGGCAAATTAGACTGGCGCACGGCCTATTACATTGGCGGCGGTTTAGGTATATTATTATTGCTGATGCGTATGGGCACCTTTGAATCGGGCATGTTTAAAAATATACATGATAAGGACGTATCAAAAGGTAACATATTAATGCTGTTTAGCGATGGTAAGCGGTTTTTAAAATATCTGTATTGCATTTTAATTGGTGCACCGCTATGGTACGTGGTAGGGGTACTGGTTACCAAAGCACCCGAGTTTGGACAGGCCCTTGGCTCAACCGAACCATTGAGTGCCGGTACGGGTATTATGTACACATACGTAGGTATATCAGTGGGCGGAGTGTTTGCAGGCTTATTATCGCAATACACACGGTCGCGTAAAAATACCATGTTCATATTTTTATTACTGTCGCTTATCAGCGTTATGTTTTATTTGAGTGCAAAGGGTATTACTCCGGGTAAATTTATATTGTTATGCTTGTTTATGGGTTTTGCAGTGGGCTATTGGGCCACGTTTGTTACCATAGCTTCCGAGCAGTTTGGCACTAACATCCGCTCAACAGTAACTACCACGGTACCTAACTTTGTACGCGGGTCGCTTATTCCCATAAATTTTGCTTTTAACGCCCTGATGCTGCATTTTGGCCGTATAACCGCAGGATATATTGTAATGATTGTACTTACGGGCATATCCTTATTTGCCACCAGTCAGTTACAGGAAACTTTTAACAAGAACCTGGACTATATTGAGGATGAAGGCGCTAACATGATGAGTTGATAGATGAGAAAGCAGGTGGTTGTTTACATTTTTACTACTTAACATAATCAACAATTCAACTAAATTTGCGCCAATGATCACAAAAGAACAAATAGCTGCCGATTACCAGCAGATACAGGATGAGATATGCCTTACGTTGGAAGCAGTTGATGGTAAAGCGAAATTTGAAGAAGAAAAATGGGAGCGCGAAGGCGGCGGCGGCGGCCGTACGCGGGTTATACAAAACGGCAATATATTTGAAAAAGGCGGTGTAAATTTTTCGGCTGTACATGGTACGTTGCCCGCAGTTATGCAAAAAGCCTTAAAGGTTGATCGTGATGATTTTTTTGCTACAGGCGTATCTATTGTGATACATCCCAACCATCCGCTGGTGCCTATTATCCACATGAATATCCGTTATTTTGAGATGCCGGCAGGCAGTGGGCAGGAGCCTGTGCGATGGTTTGGTGGTGGGATTGATTTGACGCCGCACTACATTATTGATGATGACGCCCGGTATTTTCATGGCCAGTTAAAAGCCGTTTGCGATAAATTCAATGACGATTTTTATCCGCGTTTTAAACAATGGGCCGATGATTATTTCTTCATCAAACATCGCAACGAAACCCGTGGCATAGGTGGCATTTTTTACGACAAACTGGTAGCTACGGATGGCATAACCTGGGATAATATTTTTGATTTTAGTAAAACAGTGGGCCGCACATTTGCACCTGCCTATACCGAATTGGTAAATCGTAACCGGGATAAAACTTTTACTGATGAACAGCAGCAATGGCAATACCAGCGCCGCAGCCGCTATGCCGAGTTTAACCTGGTATATGATGCCGGTACTAAGTTTGGTTTGGAAACCAACGGGCGTATTGAATCTATACTGATGAGTTTGCCGCCAACAGCTAAATGGTTATATAATTATCAACCAAAAGCGGGTGGGGAAGAAGAACGTACATTATCATTATTGAAAAAGGGCGTGGATTGGATTTAGCTCCAAACGATGCATTTTTTTTAATATATTTAAGCGGGATTTAATTCTGGTCGCTATGAAATCTGTATTACAAAACATTCATCCTGTAATTTTTTTGCTAATTGCCACTACCCTTGAGGTAAGCGGCGATGCACTGATAAGACGCACCATATACGAATATACAGGCGCCGCTCGGATTGGGTTTGGCATATTAGGCACATTATTGCTATTTGGTTATGGTTTTTTCCTCAATTTGGCCCCGGTAGAGTTTGGTAAAGTAGTAGGCCTGTACATTGCTACCTTATTTGTGGTTTGGCAAATCATCAGCTATATAACTTTTAAAACAATTCCATCATTGCCGGTTATTATTGGTGGTTTATTAGTTGTTTGTGGCGGATTGATCATTACCTTCTGGAAGTACGAATAACAAATTATGAGACTTTTTATTGGCTGTTTGGTTACAGGAGTTTTATTAAGCGTTATGTCTTTTCAAAATAAAAAATCATTGAAAGGCACCTGGCAATTTTGTGGGGGATTATTTAATGGTAAACCTAATGCTGCCCCCAAAGATTATATATTGCAGCGCAAATACACTGATAATAGCTACGAAGCCAATTTACTGGAAAATGGGCAAAAACCCTATAAATATGAAGCCGGTAATTATGTATTGCTGGCCGATACCTGCCTGGAAACCCAAACTTTTAGCGCACAGCCATCACAATTAAAAGGCATAACTGTACATTTTGCTTATGACATACAGCATGATACGCTTGTGTTAAAAGCAAAACTCCCTAATGGTTTTATTGAAGAGGATTATTGGAAAAAGACAAAATAATACCGGCTTCTTAAAAGCCGCCAATGCGTTCTAACCTATCGTTATTTTTTTTGGAAACATGATCAAGCTCTGCCGAGCATTTACTCAGGTAATTAAGGCATTCCGTTTTTTCCTGGTCGTTTTCTGTAGTTTTTAACATATCTACCAAACTGATTATTGAACAGAGTGGTTTCCTCATTTCGTGCGAGTTTGACCAGTTGATATCTAAAAGTAATTTATTATGTTTTCTTATTTTTTTATAAGCATCTTTTAACCTTTCTCTTTTGTCCATTAATTCGGTAACATCATTGGCCATAACCAGGCTGCATTTTTTATTTCCAAAGGTAACCGGGTGGGATATTATTGATACCTTAAAAGTTAAACCATTAGCTTTCATGTGTTCCCATACTCCTGCATGTTTTACACCATTGTGGGGTTCGTTAATAAAATTATCCACCTTCTCACGTTCGCTTTCCGGCCTGATATCATATATACTCATATTTAAAAACTCATTATGGTTGTAACCATAGGCCCCAAGGGCTGCATTGTTTACCTTAATGAACTTATAAGTTTCAATATCATATATCCACATCGGGTTGGGGTTAGATTCGAACAGATTCCGGTATTGTTCTTCTGATTTAGATAGCATCTGTTGCTGCCGGCGTATGGTTATATACACAAATAAACTAATGCCAATTACAAACACAAAATCATTGGCGCTTCTGTAGGTGTCTTGCTGGGCAGTAGATAAATTTGGAAATAAGAGCGTGATTAACGGGTCGCTAAAAATGGCCCATACTATACCAAGTACCAGCATTGCAACAGGTATTCTAATCGATCTTAACATTGCTAATAATTTGGTTGTTATACGGTTTATATCGATAAAAAGTTAACCGTTAACAATCAATATATCCGCAAAGTATATTACATAGTAGTAAATACAATTGTTTGTAAGCAGCCAATAATATTACTTATTATGGTATATTAATTTTAAAACCGGGTATAAAAAGTAAGCTGCGCAACGTTGTTTGACAGGTTATTGGTGCTGCGTTTTATAAATTGGTTCATGTAACCGGCTTCCATATCAAACCTGCTGTTAAAGCGATATCCCAAACCCGCTGCGGCGCGGTTTTGATCAAACATGCTATTATTAAGGTTACTCTTATTTTGTAAGTTTATAAAAAGCTCGTTTTGTATTGAGCCATATATTCCTTGCTTAAATGTTGACTTTTGTTTAGCAAAGGGAATAATGGCCCTTATATAATATCTGAAACGTTGCGTAAAAAAATCAACTACGCCGGGTGTTTCAATAAAGCGTTGTTCTAAACGTAAACGATGTGTTATTGTGATAGACTTTACAGACTGCGTATGTATATATTGCTCAACGATACCATTTTCTGAAGTATTTGGAGCACTGGTATGTGTATAAGTATCATTTAATGCATACCCCAAACCAATAGTATTATTGGGGCTTAAAATATATACCAGCAAAGGCCTTACTACCGTGTTCTTTAAATTTTTATATTCATTTGATGACATTAATTGTAAATCCAACTGCATTTTCCATTTGTTATTTAACCTGGTAGTATTAAATGAATTTGTCCAGGCAGAATGTTCTATAGCCTGCGAAAATGACAATGTGCCGGATAAAATAAAAAGAGATAATACAAAAAGAAAACGGTGCATAATTATTTAATACTATAGCACCCGGTAGGTTTAACAACAGTTTGAGTGGTAAGTGTAAGGTGACGAATAATCATATTTTGAGGAATGTGTGGCAATAATAGAAGATTTTCCGCATAAATGGAAAATACTTATTAAGCTTATAATACACATTGCTTTAATTTTTGGCGGATAACAGTTTTATCAGCTATTGAATGCGCCAATTGCAATGCCTTATTAAAATGACGGGCAGCTACTGTTTTGTCTTCACTTAAATATAATTCGCCTAAGAGCGAGTAATACAAGTGGTTGTTTTTTAGATCAAGCTTTTCGGCTTCAACAATAGCTTCGGGTATGCCGTTAGCCATGGCAAGGGCATAAGTACGGTTAAGTGCGGCAATAGGCGAGTACTCTATCTGCAGCAGTTGATTATATAACTGTAGTATGTTTTCCCATTTTTCAGGGCTGTTGGTTTTAATGGTATGCCAATAGCCAATACCTGCTTCCAGGTGATATTTAGAAAGTTTATCGCCCTGCGATGCGATATTAAGATAATGTTTCCCTTTGGTTATTAACTCCCTGTTCCATAATCGCGTATCCTGATCCTGGTATAAAATAGTTTCGCCTGTTTGGTTAGTACGAGCCTCGAATCTTGAAGACTGGAAACACATTAAAGCTAATAATGCGTTTACAGCAGGGGTATTGGCGAGTGCGCTCTCAGTTAACAAATGGGTTAACCGCATGGCCTCTACACAAAGGTCTTTACGTATGGTTATATTTTGCCCGGCTGAGTAATATCCTTCATTAAACAGTAAGTACAGTGTTGTTAAAACATTTTCCAGCCGTTTATTTATTTCATTATTTCCCGGAAATTCTATTTTCACCTGTTCCTGCCTTAACTTTTCTTTTGCCCTAAACAGCCGTTTATTAATAGTTTCTTTATTGGTTAAAAATGCCGCAGCTATTTCATTAATACCAAAACCACATAATATACGCAGCGCCAAGCCTATCTGTGCTTCGGGCGGAATAACCGGATTGCAAACCGCAAACAGCATTTGCAACTGGCTGTCATGTATGTTTTTTTCTGACAGGTCTATCTCAATTTCATCAGTTTTGGGCGATAAATAACCAAGTTGCTGAACTATCTTTTGATTAAAAATAGCATCGTGCTTAAAATGATCTTTAGCTTTGTTTTTAGCCGCAACATATAGCCAGGCCGCGGGGTTTTCGGGCAGCCCTTTATGCCCCCAAAGCTCTGATGCCAATAAAAAGGTATCGCTTACAATATCCTCGGCTATCTCAATATGTTCAATACCAAACAGCTTACAAAGTACAGCGGTTATTTTGCGGTATTCTGTCCGGAAAAGATGAGGTATTAATTCCTGTTGCTGCATCATAAAAAAGCCTTTGTAAAAGTACAAAGGCTTTAAATGGTTTTAATAAATTACATGGGGTTAATTTCCCTAACTTCAACATTGCCGCCTACCAGTAGTATCGGACAGTTTTTAGCCATTTCGGTAGCTTCTTCTAATGATTCGGCTTTAACAAGCGTGTAGCCGCCTATAAGTTCCTTAACTTCGGTATAAGGCCCGTCTGTAACTATATTGCCGGGCTTAACAACGCTGCCGGCAGTATGTAAACGGTTGCCGCGGTCAATCAATTTGTTTTGGGCGGCAAAGTTACCTATCCAATCCATCCATTTTTTCATGCGTGCCTGCATTTCTTCGGGCGACTCTTGCGGCATTAAGCCCGGATCGTTCCTGAAAATCAATAAAAAATCTTTCATGTTGTTAAAGTTTAATTGTTAAAAACCTAATGACGACCAGCATCCCTTAAATTGGACAAAAGTTAAATTATTTTTTACAATTTATAAAAATGGATATTCATGCTGATGTTAATAACTAACTATTTACATAGGTGTCAATTAGTTTTTTATATATTTAGCAACAAAAAGCACATAACCATGAAATATTTTACCCCTATTATTTTACTGCTGCTTGCTGCATGCGGACGGGAATCATCGCCCCAGGGCCGCGCCGAAATAAGGCATGAAATTATGCAAAGAAAAATGGATAGCCTTATGCAGCAAAACCGCGCAATTTTGGATAGTATACACGCAATTAATAAAGAATTACACAGTTTACAAGGCAAATAATTGTTACAGGCAAGTTATCCTTTTGCCGCTTCTTCCAGGTCTTTAATAATAATCTTATCCATTTGCATCATGGCGTTCATTACGCGTGCTGCTTTTTGGGCGTCTTTATCCTGCATAAGCTGTCCTAATATAGCCGGCGAAACTTGCCACGACAAGCCAAACCTATCCTTTAACCAGCCACAACGCGATTCTTCGCCGCCATTAGCAGTAAGGCTGTTCCAGTAATAATCAATTTCGTCCTGGGTATTGGCTTCGATAGAAAATGATACAGATTCATTGAATTTAAACATAGGCCCGGCATTTAACAGCATAAACTGCTGGTTTTCAATTTCTATATCTGCAACCAAAATTTCGCCGCCAAAGCCCGGCGCATCCTTTGGGTAATGGCTTACATTAAGCACTTTTGAGTTTTTAAAAACCGAGGTGTAAAAATCAATTGCTTCCTGCACATTATGGTCAAGCCATAAGCATATTCTGATCTTTTTCATTGCGGTAGATTTTAAATTTATAACAATCCATTATTTAGCAGCAGCTTCTCCTTCAGGTGTCCGCCTCCATTTAAAATATTGATCTAATACGTTAAGCGATGATGCGCTTGGCACCGGGCCGGTATGCGGTGTTTGCTGAAAATACATTACCACCGGGTTTGCATCACTAAAAGCCGGCCATTTGGTTGCTCCGGGGCCGTTGGGGTCACCATATTTGGCAAAGTTGGTCCAGTAGGTTCCCATTTGGTCAGATATTTCCAGGTCGGTTTTGGTAGTTTGCGGATTATTATGGTTAAGCTGCCCAAACACATAAGCAACCTCTTGCCCATGTGGCGACCCGTAACCCGCACGCGGCGACGCGGCAGGATAATCAGGATGCTGGTCAAAATAATAATAAAAAACTTTTGATTTGCCTCTATCGGCCTGAAGCCTTGCCCAGCTCCAGGTATGCCATCCAAACGCAGCATCGCGGGCAAGATCGCGGGCGGTTTTAGCCACCGTGCCTGTTCCCGGCGGATAGGCTTTTATCAGGTCGTCCGCAAATTTACCATAACGTGTTTTTACGCCGGATATATATTCCTCTGTTGTTTTTGGCGGCGAAAAACTGGCGCCTTCGTCAGAGTTATAACCAACCAATATAGGCGTTTCGTTATATTTACCTGCCTGGTAAAGTTTGTATTGATCGCCGGGAATTACATAACCATCAATAATGGGCCATGCTAAGCCGCGCACTGCAGGCAATTTATCGGCATCTATTTTCCTAAGATCGGCTATTGATTTGTATCCGGCATCTTTTACATAGGCTTGGCCCACGGCTTCGGCATCGTGCAAAAGCTTCATGTTTTCGCCAGGGTAGGTGGTAACCCTTGGCGGACCGAACGAGCCGCCGCTTTCAGATATCGCGCCGGTAAACAACCCTTTTGCCAATGGCGATGCGCAAAGCTGGCTAACCGCAATACCACCTGCCGACTCGCCAAATATGGTTACCTTTTTTGGGTCGCCTCCAAATGCCGCTATTTTTTTCTGTATCCATTTAAGCCCGGCAATCATATCCAGCAGGCCATAATTGCCTGATACGTGGTTAGGGTTCTCGGCACTTAACTCAGGATGCGCCAAAAATCCCAACTGACCAACACGGTAAGCCACGCTAACTAATACCACACCTTTTTTAGCTAAAGCAGCGCCATTGTAATTACTTTCAGATGTAGCGCCAGCGTTAAAGCCGCCACCATATATCCATACCAGTACCGGCACTTTATCATTAGCGGTTTTGGCAGGTGTCCAAACATTCAGGTATAAGCAATCTTCACTTTTTCCTGAGGGTATATTGCCACCTTGAATAGGGCCCGGGGCAAATTTATCGGCAACGCGCACGCCGGTCCATTTTGCGGCGGGCTGTGGTGCGCGCCAGCGTAACTGGCCCACAGGCGGGGCAGCAAAGGGAATGCCTTTATAAATAGTTAATCCGTTTTCGGTAGTTCCCTGCAACAGGCCCTCTGCTACTTTAACAGGTGCAGGCTGGGCAATGGCTGCAGCTTTAGCAAAAACCAAAGCGAGCAATAAGTAAAGTAGTTTCATAATGGTTGTGATTGGTTATATCAAAGCTAAGGTTTTAGCTTGATTAAGGAAATGTATTTAAATAACAAAGCCTTTCCATTTTTCGAAAGGCTTTGTAACAATATTGGCTGAAAGTATAGTTAAAATGTATAATTTAATGTTTGCACGTTCCAGGCCGAGTTATAGGTAACTCCGATACCGCTGCCCGATGGGCCGTTGAAAAGATTACCTGTAAGTAGCGTTGTATGATTTGGCTGGCAAGTTACATTGCTTATAGTTTTAGTGGCAATTACATTATTGTTACCATCTACACATTTAATTTGCACGGTCATGGCAGACTGGGTATTTAGTACGACTGTTGAAATGTTTGCGTTTCTCGTGCCAGCTGGTGGAGTAAAAGTTAGAAGTGTAGTTTTTACCTCAGTAGGAAGTCCTTGCGTTAAAGGCTCGCTTGTACCGTCAGTCTTTAAAATATAATGATCGCCGATTATTGTAACAGTTATACTACTGGCATTGGCAGGTATAGCATCCTCTATATTAACCTTAATCTGGGCAACTCTTCTATCAAGTGTAATATTATAGCTGCTTGTAGAGTTCCCAACGGTAATATCCATCAATTTCATAAAAGTGTCGCTAAAAGAACCAAATCTATAGCTCCGATGGATGTCTTGGTAAACAAACTGGTTTGTAGTATCCGGATTAGGAGTCAGGCTAAAATACTGTGTTGCCAATGTCTGGTAACCGCCGCCAACAACACTTACATGGTAAGTTCCAGCAGGTAATGACGTTTTAATTTTACCAAAGGCGGTATCAGCCGCAAGCTGCGTAATGTTATTTACAACGATGCCTTTTGAATCCGTTATTATATAATATAAAATGCCTATGCTTTTGGTCAGGGTATCTCTAAGTGCAGTAGATGTACTTGCTATTTTATTTGATGGTATAGCCGCATACATGCCAAAAGGTGCCGTAGACTGATTAAACCCTGTAACATTAAACGCTATATCATATTTTTTTAAATCGCTTTGAGCTATAGTTGGTTCTTGAGGTATTAAGGTACTGTCCTTCTTGCAGGAAAACAGTGCCGAGCTGATTAAAACAGCATATAAAAAATATCGTTTCATTTTGTAAAGTCTTAAAAGGTGAACACACTAAAAGTTGATGGTTTTAAAAGGATCAGTAACCCATTGATTATTCAACGATACCGTGAAGGTGCTGCTTTGGTTACCAAACAGCGATCCGCTTAAAACAGTGCGCGTATTTACTGCGCATTTCACATTGTTTACGGTTGCTTTTGCCAATACTGAGCCGGATGCATCGTAAGCCGTCAACTCGACGTTAAAGGGAGAAACAGTGTTCAACAAAACGAAACAAAATTTCGTGCCTGATTGACTTAGTGGAAAAGTAAAAGACGTCGGTGTATTCGCTTTTAAGGTTGTATCAGGTTGTCCGCTAAATTTCCCCCACATGTATTCTTTGTCAACATTGATAGTAATTTTAGCTGCGTTTGGAGGGATTGCGCCGGTAATGTCGGTCTCTAACTGGGCTACTAAACGATCAAGAGTTACATTTTGTGTTACGTTACCTGGGCCAACGGTAAAGATAACCTGCTTTACAAAAGTATCTTCCCAAACAGCCCCTGGATATGTCAATTCTTTAAATGATGGCGAAATTTGTCTGGACGGTCCACCTACAACAAAACAAAAAGTGTAGGTTCCTGCCGGCAAACTATCTTTTACCATGGTTCTTGTCGTATCTGCCAATTGTGTGGTACTGTGCACCAGGTTGCCATTTGAGTCATAAACCAGGTAATCTAAGGTCATTGCGTTACCTGGTGATGCAGCAAAAATTTTTGAGTTCTCGTTTCCGCTGCCCTTGGCCGTGCTGAGAATAATTTGCTGAAAGCCGCTTACGCCAAACTGAACCTGATACTTTTTTGAGGTGTTAACGGGCGTAACCTGTGTGTTATCCTTTTTGCATGAATAAAACAGGAAAGGCAACAACAAAACCGGAAGTACTAATCTTTTCATCTTATTGATATTAAAGGTGATATAATGATTAGTACATTTAGGTTAATTTATTTGTTTTATGGTTTATAAATATATTTTTAAAGTTTATTTTATTAAAATTTGAAGAAATTAAATCCAAAACAAACAAAGAAGAAAATTGACTAAAAATGAAGTATTATATTTTAATTTCTGGAACAGATATAGAAAAATGCGGGTTTGCTATTCAACTAAAACAACCGGCGCAACCGTTAATTACAGCAATAATTAAAAGGTATATGACAAACCTATTTGAAAATAGAATACAGATGAATTTGGCAAATAAGTAGTAGCAGTACCATCATCAGATATTTGATGCACTGCTACAGCATAAGTAGGAGTAAATGAAAATCCGATTCTTTTGCAGTTGTAGCTAACCGGTAATGTATATTCATAAGCCAATGTTTGAAACTTATTGGTATTTGTGGTTACAGGATTG
>JAICMD010000111.1 GCA_025929405.1 Mucilaginibacter sp.
TCGTCCTCGCACTCTTGGTTATGTATGCTTAATAAGTTTTTATTAGCATCGGCATACTTTTTTATCAGTTTAAACAACTCTTTTGATACCGTATAAGGCGCATGTGGCGTAATGGAACATGATTGCCCCTTAAAATCATTTAATAAACCCAGCGCTGCATTAAAAACTT
This sequence comes from Mucilaginibacter sp., assembly GCA_025929405.1. GTDB lineage: Bacteria > Bacteroidota > Bacteroidia > Sphingobacteriales > Sphingobacteriaceae > Mucilaginibacter. The sequence goes on from JAICMD010000111.1 coordinate 170, forward strand.
CATCAGCTTTAGCCGGTGTAAAGCCCAAAATCTCAACAAAAGTATGATAGTATAACTTGCTTTTTGTTTTAAGCGTGGCGGTTATATTATTGTTTGATATATCGCCAACGGCAACAATACCATTTTCATACATATCGTTATCCGCTTTAGCGGCAGCAGCCTCAATAACTTTACTATCTGCATTTCTAACCTGTAAAACATTTTTAATAAAATCAATTAGGCCGGTACCGGCAGGTATTTTATCTTTAAGGTGCGAAAGTTCGGTATGGCAGTGCGTATTTATAAAACCGGGACATATACTGCCGCTCAGTTCTTCAACAGGCTCATCAGCTGCATTTGGTGGGATGTAATCTGTAACAGAAAGTACCTTACCGGTATCATCTACTATTACAACTCCATCTTTAATTGGATCGGCACAAACAGGAAAAACGTAATCGGCTCTAAAAATTTTCATTCAATATAACTTTAACAGTTATTCACCCCACTTTCCTATTTATTGTGATTAAATAGGTACAATTAACCTTTAATTATTGTTTTTTAATTTTACGAATAATTATTAAAAAAAAGATAGATTTTTTAATTTTCGTATTTTTGCCGGGTGAATTCGGCAAAACAAAAAATTGATATCCGCAGCCTTAGCTTGGAAAGCCTGCAAAAGCATTTTGTTCAATTGAACGAAAAAAGCTTCAGGGCTAAACAAGTGTATGAGTGGCTTTGGAAAAAATCATGCTTTTCTTTCAATGAGATGAGCAACATTTCAAAAGAACTTCGTACTAAACTAAATGAAAATTTTACCATAAATAATGTAAAAATTCATACGTCACAGGTTAGTGCTGATAAAACTATAAAAAATTCTTTTATTTTACATGATACTCACTTAATTGAAGGTGTTTTAATTCCTACACCCGAGCGGATGACGGCCTGCGTATCATCACAGGTAGGCTGCAGTCTTACCTGTAAATTTTGTGCTACGGGCTATATGGAACGCAAACGCAACCTCAATCCCGATGAAATTTACGACCAGGTAGTACTTATTGATAAACAGGCCCGCGAAAATTATGGCGCCCCACTAAGCAACATTGTTTACATGGGTATGGGCGAACCGTTGCTGAATTATAAAAACGTTTTAGATTCGGTAGAAAGGATCACGTCCGAAGAAGGTTTGAATATGGCTGCCAAGCGTATAACGGTATCAACTGCAGGCATAGCCAAAATGATAAAAAAACTTGGTGACGACCAGGTAAAGTTTAACCTGGCCCTATCATTACATGCCTCGAACGACGAGAAGCGCAATACCATTATGCCTATTAACGAGCAAAACTCATTAAAAGCATTAGCCGAAGCACTAAAATATTACTACGCCAAAACCAAGAACCCCGTAACTTACGAATACATTATTTTTGACGGCTTTAATGATAACATTGAAGACGCCGCCGAACTGGCAAAATTTTGCAAGCACCTGCCCTGCAAAGTAAATATTATTGAATATAACCCCATTGCCTTTGCTGATTACCTAAACGCCGGAGAAGATAAAGTAGAAGCCTTTGCCAGTTACCTGCGCAAACAAGGCGTAAACACCCACGTACGCCGAAGCCGCGGCAAAGATATTGATGCTGCCTGCGGGCAGTTGGCCATTAAAGCTGAAAGCACAAAGGTGAAAGCTTAAAGCTCTTAGTTCTTCCAAAAAGCTTTGCCTTTCTGCTTTAAGCTTTTATATTTATTAAGGCGAAGGATTTCTAACAAACCATCGTCAAATACCCCTTCAGACAATGAGGTTTGAAATTTTTAACATCCTTTATTGGGTATGGCATAGATCACGTTGCCTGAAGCAGATAAACTGAAGCCCAGATTTCCTGTAGATGGAAGTATCTGTTTCCATGTTTTACCCATGTCGGCTGACCGGAATATACCATCTGAGCGACTGCATATTAAATATTTGCCTGCTTGTTTAATTGATAAAATATTCAATGAAGGATGTCCGCTTATTTTATTGATCCATAAACTCATCCAGGAAGGCTGTAGTTCCTCTCCTATGGTATTCCAGGTTTTTCCACCATTGGTTGAAATGTGTATTGTATTTGTTTTAGTTACTAAGTTATTTACTATAGCAGCAAATCCGCCATCAATACGTTCCACAGCTATGCCGGTACCCCCTTCATTGATCACACGATACCAGTTTTGGCCATCATCAACTGATCTTAATATCCCCTCATTGCTGGTAGCCAGGAGTACACCGTTTGACTCGGTCAATCTCATTACACCATCTCCGGCATGCACTAATTTCCAGGTTTTTCCACTGTTAGCGGATCTAAAAATGCTGTTGTTGGAGCTAATGAATGCTGTGCCTCCGACAGTTTCAAAAAAAGCGCATACGCCTTTCTCCTTAAAATGCTCGTACATCCAATCCATCGTTGAGTTTATGCGTACGGCTTGCTCTTGAAAATTGGTGTACACGGGCAACCAATTAGTCGCTCCGTTTATTTTTTTTAAAAATTGCCCCCTGAAATTATATACATATATCCCGTTATTGCCGGGGGACATATAAGACCGTTCACCAGGGAAAATATCTGTTGTCCAATATGGGGTTGCAGAATTTGGTTCAGTATGATAAATCCCATTTCCCGAACGTAAAAACAGCCCCCGGTCATTTGCAAAGAAATTATCTCTTCCCACACCTTCCCGTTGTAATCTTTTAGGCAGTCCTTTGCTAATGTCCTGCCAAGTTTGTCCGCCATCGGCAGACTGTAAAATTATACTCAAATTCTCTGATTTAGTGCCTGTTGGTTTCTCCCCCGTTTTCTTTTCTTTTAACACAAAAGAATTTAGCAGAAATAATACGAGCAGTATAGCCGGAATAAATACAAATAATTTTTTCATTTTTTTTAATTTAATATATGGTTAGTAACAAGCTGAAAATTGTACGATCATAATGTTAAAATCACAATCGATGCAGCAAAATTACTTTGATATATTTCGGCTTGAAGAATTTGGATTGTAAATAAAATTGTAAACTTTGTAAATAAAAACTTGACAATATGCGTCTTAACCGAACTCTTCTGTCAGGGAAACGCGGGTACCTGTTTGGATTGATATTACTCTCGTTTATCGCTGTGATATGTGCGGCTTTTAGTTTTACCGGAAGCGACGATTTTGTTATTGCCAGAAGAGAGATTTTGCTCCGCAGGATAGGGCATGAATTACTGCTACAATCGGGCGACAGCACGTCAAGGGTACTGCCGGTAACTAAAATAGCCGAAAATGAATACCAGATAAGGTTTGAGAATGAGCTAACCTTTCGGTCAGACTCGCTGGTGAATACCACACAACGCCTATTGGCCATAGACCCATTAGCACGTGATTATGTGGTTAATGTGCTTAATTGCGGCAATACCGGCGTAGCCTATGGGTTTGCCATATCAGGAAATATAAAAGATGATATTATAGCATGTAGGGGAAGAAAGCAACCCAGGGCATGCTACATGATTAACATTAAGTTTAAACCAACAGGTGTAGTTACGGTAAAGACCCAATATCTTTTGGGCGGCTTGCCCTTTTTAGCATTTGTTGGCTTTTTGTTTTTCAGATCTGCTAAACCGCGCAAAATGCCTGACGATCAACTTACCGAAAGATTTACTTTGGGTTCGGTTTTATTTGATGCGCAGAAACGGCAGTTAATAATAAACAACGAAACTATAGATTTGACCGGAACTGAAACTCGTTTGCTGCTCATTTTTGCGTCATCTCCTAATGAGACTATAGAAAGACGACGGCTGCAAAAAGAGATATGGGAAGATGAAGGCGTTATTGTGGGGCGCAGCCTGGATATGTTCATATCAAAACTGAGAAAAAAATTGGAAGTTGATCCCAATATCAACATTGTTGTCATCCGCGGTAAAGGGTATAAGCTTGAGGTTAACGGGTAAAAAAAATATTGATGGATATCAGCAAAAAAGCATCCCAATGGGTGCTTATATAGACGGATAGCGCCAAAAGTCGAACTTATTGGAAGACGTAAATGCACTATTGAATAATTGCTATAACTCATTAAAATATACGTACCAATAATGTTACTTTATCAAGATTAAAATTATATGAATCAGATGTTTATGAAGTTTGAAACTTGCACAATTTACAGTAGAGTTTATTATATAACCTACAAAGCCACTGTTGTGAGTGGCTTTGTAGCAGAATACTTAATTCATTTGCAGCGCTTTGTTCATCGGTCATATATTGCACCGGCTTAAGGCAGAGGTAGCAGATCACTACGCGTTAGATAGCCGGGGCTGCTGGAAAATCAATTGGAATACTGGTTAAAGCATAGATGTAGTTAGTTATAGTTTTATCTCCAACTACCATAACCACATCAATTAAAGAACCCTCATTGTAGCCCGCTGCAAAAAAATTTTCAACCAATTCAGGCGCTGCGTGGCCCTTGTTCTCAGCAATGCTTTTTGCCACTTTTACCAGCGCATCTAATTTACTGTCAAAACTGATTTGGCCACGACGGATTTCTATGATCTGTTCTGCAGTAAATCCCTGCATTTTTGATATAGCTGTATGAGCCGCAAGGCAATATTCACAGCCATTTACCTGGCTCACTATCAGGTTTACTACTTCTTTTTCTTTTGCTCTAAGTGATGTTTTTGCATTTGATAAAGCTAAGTAAGATCCTAAAGCATTTTCTGAGTGTGCATACACAGCAAATAAGTTTGGTACACTGCCTATATTTTTTGTCAGGTTGTCAAATAATGCCTGGTTTGCTGGTGATACTTGGTCTCTTGTTGGAACTGTAATTGATTTCATGATATTGATATTTATTTGTTTGTTTATAAATTATTTAATAGTTCAAGATTATTTATGTTGAGCAAGGATAGCTTTATGACCGAATTTAGTGATCAGGTAAAGCGATGCGCCAAGATTGATGATATCTTTAAATAGAAACAGGCCTAAAAAACTCATATAATTAAAGCCGTTTACTGCTGTAAGCGCACCCGGGGTTGTAATAACCATAGTACTGGTTATAAAAAACATTACTGCGGCAATTGCACCACCAAGCACACCCAGCTGTGGCTTAAAAAAACCGGTAATCATCAGTACGGCAGCAATAACTTCTGTTAGCCCTATCAGGTCAGAGCCATGATAAACACCGAATAATTTAAAATGCCAGCTGATTAGCGGATTATTGGTCACTAATGGTACAATACCATCGGCTCCGGGTACAGTCATTTTGTAAGAGCCTGCCCATAGCAGCATAACAATCATACCTGCTGTAATTACCAGAAAAGGGAGATTACGAACGTCGATCCATGACGCAAATTTGATGATAACGTTTTGTCCGTTTACATTAGCCAGTTTCCCTGCGTTTAATTCTGAAGTTTTCATTTCGTTTGTTTCTTGAATAATTTGATTAAACAAAGGTCAGTCAATTATTACCTCAACAAACGACAAGACTGCCCGAAGAGTAGTCTATATTTCCCTAATTATTAGAACATACCCCCGAAATGAATATTAGCGGGTTAAACCATTGCTTTTCTTGGCTTCGGTTACAGATTGTCCGGTTAGCCTTTTAAAAAACTTGCCAAAATGCCCGGCATCTTCAAAACCAAGTTCATAGGCAATTTCTTTGGCTGTTTTATCTGTATAAAAAAATAAGCGTTTGGCTTCCTGAGCCAGTCGCTCCTGAATTATTTGTAGCGGACTTTTATGATTATAGAGTGCGAAAAGGTTAGATAAAGTTTTGGGCGACTTAAATAATTGCTCTGCATAGAAGCTAACCTGATGCTCCTTTTTATAATGCGTTTCAACAAGAAAGTTATATTTACGAATAATATCAAGTTTATCCCCCGGCAATTCATCTTCATTAATATATTGATCTTTGGCAAGCCGGGTAACTATAATTATAAGGCGTTTGAGTAATACTTGCAACATCTCCGATTGAACGTGATTTACCGTTTCAAATTCATCTTTGAGCATTTCCAACATCATTCCAACTCGCTTATGGTCATCTTCAGTTAAACTGATAAACATTTTTTGGGGCGGGCCATAAAAAATAAACCCTACACAGCTTACTTCTTTGTCATGATCTACAATGCAATAAAAGTCACGGCTAAACTGCCAGGCAACAATATCTTCGGGTTTTTCAAAATGAAAATTCTCGTTGGTCATTAAGCAATGAATGGTATCCGCGGGAAACTTGTATGATAGGTTATCTATGATAATAATCTGTTCTGCGCCGCGGTTCCAGGCTATAGTAAGCAGTTTTTCTTTTTGATCTTTACCATAAAAGTTTCGGTCAAATATGGCTTCGTCATAAACCATCCTAAAAAGGGCATTGGTTTGCTCATTAAAAAACTGGTATACCATTTTATATTGCTTTACTTCTTTTTAAGGTGTTCAATCTGCGGGTGTATTAGCTGTACCCAAAAATACAATAAAACATAACAGCCACTCAAATGAGTGACTTTTATAAAAAGTAGAGGGAACCCGCGAAAAGTCGAACTTTTTGGAGGACCTAAGAAGTATAAAAAGTGTTTGTGAATTAGTTGCGTTAATGTTAGTTGGCAACATCATCATTCCTTATACCGATCTTAGTACGTTTAACTACATCTTTTAATTTGCCAAAATTGTAGTTTAAACTCAATCTATAAACTCTTAAATAGGTTTGATTATTACTTACTTCGTAAAAATCTGTTCCTGTTACTCGTGTTTCAACGTTCCTGAACTTTTTAAACGGATTATTCAATGTGGCCGTTACACTCAATTTCCCTTTTATTAAATCATGGGTGCTGCTGAAAGAGGTGTTGATCTGCGGCGCTATTAATGATTGAAATGATTGCGGGGCGAAATTTTTACCTATTATATTCACATTGGCTCCTAGTCGCCATGATTCTGTCGGGCGATAGCTCCCACTAATAGTAAAGTTATGGTACCAACCCTCTGTTTTAGATAAAGCATTATTAGCGCTTACTTTTAGATAAGTTAAATTACCATTAAAGCTGAAGTTTAACCTTTTCGTAGCTGTAAAATTAGCATTAAAGTCAGTAGTAAAAGCACTACCTTTTGCAACATTCATATAGGTGCTGCGCGTTATGCCTGTTGTAGAGTTGTAAGTTACCAACTTAATGTCCAAGTTATTAAAGAATGAATAACCTAAGCCCAAATTGACAGAAAGCATTTTGCCGCTTAAGTTATACCCAAACAGAAAATTATTAATCGTTGATGATTTTAAATCCGGGTTACCTTGAATTTCATAATTAGGGTTGCTTCGGTCTATATAAGGGTTAATTCTGTTTATCCCCGGACGCTTTAGTCTTTGGGAGAAGCCAAAATTGATTCCATTAATAGCATCTATCTGATAGCTTGCGGATGCAGTTGGGACCAAGTTTAAATAATCTTGCGAAACATCGCCGCTTACAACAGTTTCTTCAGCCCGTAATCCGGCCTTAACTCCCCATTTATTTGCACTGTAAGTTAATGAGCTAAACGCAGAAAAAACGTCTTGTGACACATTAAAAGTATTGCTCAAAGCGCTTGAGCCTGTATAAGTAAAATCACTGTTATTACCTCTTAAAATTGCTTTAATACCATGCTCAAATCCTAATGATTTTGTCCCTGCTGCATAGTCCAATTGTAACGTATGCTCATCATTTCCTGCTGAATTATCCTGAGTAAAGTCGGGCAATGTATAATTTACGCGGTTGCTTAGACTCAAGCTATTATTATTCTTATTTACGTAATCGGTATAACGATAAGAAAAAGTAAGTAATCTTATCTTTTTTGACTGAAACACTAATTGATAATTTAAAGAAACGTCCAGCCCGTTTCCTTTTCCCTTGTAATTATTTTGAAGGTTATATCCCTGCAGAGTTCCTCCTGTGCCATTTAGCAATGATTGTTGATAAATTTCTGATGAGTTGTCAGTTCTGCTGACATTGAACTGTGCTGATAAGAGTTGAAATTTGCTTACTTCATAACTTAATTCCGTACCAAAATATCCTGTCTTACTATTTAACCTGGGGGTACCGTTTTGAGTTAATGTTGTAGGATTGCTATCAAACGTATTTCGGATCAGTGAACTCTCTGTTTCAGGAGTTCTATTTAATGAACCGCCCACAGTTGCGGCAATAATTAATTTGCCTGCTTTAAAATTAAAAGAGCTTCCTAAACCCGGACCGCCTGTAGGCAAGCTTTCGTTTAAGTTTACCATACCGTTATAACCATCTGCAACTTTTTTGGTGGTAACAATATTGATAATCCCTGCAAAACCTTCCGCATCATATTTGGCCGGCGGGTTAGTAATTACCTCAATTCTTTCAATGGTAGAGGCAGGTATACTGCGCAAAACTTCTTTAGGATTCTGCTCTATCATGCCTGATGGTTTTCCATTTAAAAAAATCTTAAATCCCGCATTGTTCTTTAATAGTATATTTTGGTCGGCATCCAGCGTAACAAACGGTACTTTCCGCATCATCTCTAATACATTGCTACCCTTACTGTCCGGGTCGGCTTTTAAATCATATATTACCCGGTCAGCCTCTTGGCGTACCAAAGATTTAGTGGCTGAAACTTTTACTTCATTTAACGCTTTTGCATCGGGCAACATTTTTAAGGTCACGTTAATTCGCCCTTTTGCTAGATCAGCAGATTTTATTGTAACGATCTTTTTTTGATAGCCCACAACACGTGCCCCTAGCAAATAATCGCCTTGTGGCAATTGATCAATAACATACCGACCATTCTCATCGCTTACAACGTTTTTAATCGTCTTATCAGTCAGAGATTGAACTGCAACAGTAGCGGCCGATATTGGTTTTGATGTAATGGAATCTGTAACAATGCCAGCAATTGTGACGGTAGACGGTTTTGATTGGGCATTGGACAAGCTATATGTGAATAGCATAATTATAAATACCAGTGATATAGTTTTAAAAGTTTTCATGTATTTATTTTATTGGAGTCGATTAGAATAGGGCATACCTCTCCCAGACCCGCATTGAGTTAAAAAAAATTATATTAAGTAATTAAGTTAAAGAAGGTTATGCGTTATGCGTCTCTTCGAGTATTAGCAATAAAGTAATATGCCAGGAACCCAATGGCAATAAAGATCATTTCGATACCATAAGGGAGCGGAGATTCGTATTGATTGGCGGAAGGAATAAAATAAATAAGGATTAGGCCTATACCACTTGATAGTAAAATGATCCCCCATTTAAGTGGCGCGATTTTTTGATTAAATGAATTACTGAGCACTTTAAGCACTTCCGGATCTGTTTGCCCGGAATTGATAAGCCTCATTTTTAAGATAAAGTTTAAAATGGCAATTAATAATATAGCTGTTACCGCAAAAAATGCTATGGATACTAATATGCTTTCTAAATGCTGAAAGGTTGTTTCTAAATTTTGCATGATGATCGTTTTAAATGATTAATGCCCAGTAGACACACTCGTTATCAAAAAGGTTGCAATAAAGCTAAAAATATAAATTTATTGTATTTGCAACATTATCTCAATTGATAGTGTCTAATGGCCATGCTACATGAACAGCAACTTATTACTAAGGTATTAGCCGGCGATAATAATGCTTTTGAATTGCTGATTAAGCAATATAAAAAGCTTGTGCTTCATGTAATAGGGCGACTGATTAAAAGGGATGATGACGTTACCGATGTATGTCAGGAAGTATTTATAAAGGTGTATTATGGTTTAGGTAAATTTGATTCGAGGTCAAAATTAAGCACATGGATAGCACGGATCGCTTACCTTACTGCTATTAATTATTTGCGGAAATATAAAACCGAAAATCAAAATAAAGTACAGGATGAAAATGACGAACTTGATAATTACCATTTTAGCTATGAAACTCCCGAATATTTGTTGATCAAAAAAGATGCTAGTGCATATATACATTACCTAATAATGCAATTACCATTATCATATCGTACGGTACTTACGCTTTATCATTTAGAGGAATTTAGCTACAACGAAATACAGGAGATTACCGGAATGCCCGAAGGAACTATAAAAAACTATTTATTCAGAGCAAGGGCA
>JAICMD010000169.1 GCA_025929405.1 Mucilaginibacter sp.
AGCGGCGTCATTAACTCGTGCGAGGCATTTTCAACAAAGTTTTTCAGTTCCTGGTAATCCTTATTTACCCTTAATGACATGGCCGTTACTTCTTCATTCATGTCCTTAAATTCATCAATATTGGTTTCAAGCGTGTTTATGTGGGAATGGTCGGTAAGGTTAAACAGCTTTATTTGCTTCAGCATTTGGTAAAATGGCTGCCACAGGTTGCTAATTACCAAACGGTTAATTGTTAGCAGCGTTAAAATAAGCAATACAATTATTCCCAGTGTTACTAAAAAAATAACCCGTATCAGTTCTTCAGTCTCAACTTTTGATTGGATAATGGTAATGCGGTAATTTATCCCTTTAACTTTTACCGAGCTTATTAATTCCCTTCCCCGCTCAATTTCTTTTTCAGATATTTCCCAAAACTTTACATCTGCATAACGTCGTTTTACTGTATCCTCACCAATTTGCTGAAAATTGATTTTCAGATAATCTGATTTAAATATTTCGGGCAAAGTATTATCCCGCTTAACATGATCATAAATTTCAGTTTCTTCTGATTGCAGATCATTGTCTATCTCTTCATTTAAAACATAGCTGATGGTGAAGTAATAAATAATACCGGTGATAATAATAACTACAATAGTAGCCATTAAGCTCATGCGGTTATATTTATCTAACAGCTTCATACTTCACCAAATTTATAACCCATGCCATAGGCCGACTGGATATAATCTTTACTGCCGGCATCAATAAGTTTTTTACGCAGGTTTTTGATGTGCGAGTAAATGAAATCGAAATTATCCGAGAGGTCAATTTCATCGCCCCAAAGGTGTTCGGCAAGGGCGTTTTTTGATATTACCTTGCCTTTATTGGCAATAAAGTATAGTAACAGGGCATACTCCTTTTTAGTGAGTTTAACAGATTGATCATGTATGGTAACTGATTTTGCCAGGATATCCAGTTGTATCTCATTAAAATCAATAAGATGGTTGCCGCCAAATGATTTACGGCGAATTATGGCTGTAACCCGTGCCCGCAATTCGGATAAATGGAAAGGTTTGGTAAGGTAATCATCGGCGCCGAGGTCAAGCCCCTGCAGCCTGTCATCCAATGAGTTTTTGGCTGATATGATCAGCACCCCGTCAGAAAAGCGATTTTGTTTAAGGCACTGCAAAATATCAAGGCCGTTGCCTTGCGGCAGGGTAATATCCAGTATAATGCAATCATAACGGTAAACGTTAATTTTTTGCAACGCAGCGGGGTAATCGCTCACGGTTTCGCAAATATTGCCGGTATCTGTAAAATAATCGCGTATACTATCCCGCAATCCGGCTTCGTCCTCAATAACAAGTAATTTCACAGCATTAAATATCGTTATTTAATCCGAACAAATACTGCACCTGCCTGTCATGAAAATTCAAAAAGCTTTGTACTGCAAATATTAAAACCTGCGGCCCAATATCAATTTAAAAATTGCCTTATCGGTACTGTTAGTTAGGCCCAGGCCAAAGCCTGCGTTAAATTCCCAATTCGGGTCAACGTCCAGATCGGTTGCCACAAATATCTGATGCTGTTGCTGTTGGATGGGGTCATAATGAAAAAACGGGCCGGTACTGCCATAATATTCCAAGCCTAAGGCTACTTCTTTGGTTATATCATAGCTACCCTTTACGTTTGGCGAAAATATAAAGCCGGTATTAGCATCCGGCCCGGCAAAGCTTTTCTCTACGGTTGGATTAAGGGCAACATATAATTTATTCCATTTTTTATCAATTATCGGCCTTATTTCTAACGAACAGGTATTAGGATCAAAAGCAGCTTTCTGGAAACCAAACTCGGTGGATAAGCTTACACCCACCGGCCATTTCCAGCTTTCGGGCACCATAACACGCGGCCTTATGTGCGAGCCAACGTAAGCCGTGCGCCCCCCGCTGCCAATGGAGTTGAAGATATAAAAACCTGTTTCAAACCAGCTTGTCCAGCCGTGGGTTATTTCAATAGTTTCGTGTACTACATGATTGGTAGGTAGCTCCGGCCCAAAGGTGGCGGTGCTTCCGTTAAGGGTATAATTGCTATGCAGCTCAACCATCGTTCGGCCTTTATCCATAGTTGGCGAGGCATAAACCTGTATCTCATAATTATCCTGCGCAAACAATTGTATTGTAGAAAATAACAAAGCTGCTATAATGTAAAATTTTTTCATCCGATGGGGTTAAAGTTTTAAAGCAAAAAATTTGCATTCAAGCTATTTCTAAATTCTGTATAAATTCTGAATTTTTGGTAGTTTTAGGAGGTGTTTTTTTGTTAATTTGTTAATAGACAGAATTTTATAAATGTAGCCATAACATAAATTTTACAAGCACTTTGCTTCGCATACAGATTTGTGCTTCAGTAAATAGGCTAACCTTAGCCAATACTTATAAAACAAATTTAACGACATGCCCACATAGCCTAATTGGTTTATTAACTTATCCAGGCGGGCGGCTATATAATGCGTATCGGTTTTTGATAATATTGTTTCAGGCTGTTTTAAACTTAATATTTTTCCCTGTGGATGATTATTTGCAAATGAGCTGTTTGCCTGCGTTGGTTTCCCTACAATGGTGGGTATAAAAAGTTGGGGAGATACGGGAATATTTAAATACGAAGCGATCTGTTCAATAGTTTCTTCTGTTTTATCGCAAATATCTTCATATCGTACCAGCAAAAAGCGCCGGTGGCTATCTTTTAGTTGCTGATGGGCCATCTTAAATGATAATTCCAGATCATCCATTGCCTTGCGCAATGGTATTGAAGGCTCCATTTTTTTGCGTGATGATATCACATCAACAGGATTGCGTATTAGCTGTATTACCTTTGCCTGTGGGTTTTCGGCCCATATACGTTTTAAATAACGCTCATTAACCGGGGTTTTATCTACCCATGCCTGTCCATTCAATTTGTTTAGGCAACTTGCATACGCCAGCATAATTACCTGATGCGGCCATTGGGGATTTGTTTTATCAACTACATCCCACCAGGCAATTACATAACAGGCAAAATCAACATAAACCGACTTGTCATTTTCGGTTCTGCCAAGTAGCCAGTAGGGAGCCTGATTTATAGGGTTTGCCAGCCTGCGTAACCATTCCTTACCAATGTATTCCATTCTTTCTTTATCAGGAATAGCATTCAGTTTAGCTTCAATGTTTGTATAAAAAGTACCTTCGGATGGTAGTACAAGCAACTCGGGATGAGCATCTAGCATATCTCTTAGTAATGTAGTACCGCTGCGGTGCACACCACAAATAAATACGGGATGTTGTGCAAGGGTAAGCCCGGTTTCAACCTGTTGCTTTGATAAAGGAATAGGCCCCCGCTTTCCGGCGGCGGCCCATACGGTATCTGACCATCTGTGCGCGGCATTTATTAATGCTGCCGGTGCTTTATCCTTTAAACGCGAAACAGGTAGTAACGCATTTAACGCTTCTTCGGCCTCAATAATTTCCGCATACAGGGACATGTTATTTTTTATTTTTTGGCCTGAAATCAAACATCCTCGAAATGGTAAAACCTATACGGTATTGCCCCTGCGAGAACCGTGATTGCGAATTACTCAATAAATTAACTTCGGATATAGAATTTGAGTTGGTTATATTAACCGTAAATACGTGGCCGCCGGTTTCTACTTCATAACCAATGCCTATTGGGTCCTGGAAGTTGGGGTTATTGCTCCTGTAGTTTGAAAACGGATGCGAATAATCTAACAACAAGCCCGAATGGTTGCTGATCTTGATACGCGCGGCAGATTGTATTGCAAAAAACTGCTGCTCATTACCTGCCACCAATGGGAAAGGTGTATTATCGCGTACAAAGGTTGGCGAAACCTGTAAGGATAACGCCGAAAATTTACGTGCTATAACAGCTTGTGCCAAAAATGAGGCCCTGTCATCAAACGCCTGATAAGCGCCATAGGGGCGTACGCCTGCTTCGCCAATAAGGGTTAGCGCCAACGGCGAACTATCATCACTGGTTTGGTGCATCACGGCATATTTAAGCTCAAACTGTATCAATTGCCCTATGGTACTGCGGTTAAGGCCGATATTAAAATTATCGCTTACGCCATATTCAAAACCAAAGTAAACATCATTTACCCTGTCAATACCAAAAGCAGTTTGCGGGCCGCCATTTTTACCGGCTATATCGCCAAAGCGGTGAATGATCTGGAAATTAAAATTCTGCTTTTTGATCATCTCGGTAGTTTGCGAATTTACCAGCCGGGTAGATTTAAATATAACTACACGCTCGGCTTGGGCAGGGCCGTCAATAGCATTTAATAATGAATCGGCAGACGACTTTTGCTGCGCCTTTACGTTTGCAGTTGAGGCAAACAGAGCAGCTATGATTAATGATTTTTTTAAATTGATTTTCATAATGTTGTGTGTTTTGGGTTATTAATTATTTACCGGCGGCGGTATAAACGGCGCTTACATTCATTTTTATGGTTTCGGCAATGTTATGGAATACAATTCTGGGGATATCGATATGGTGGTCAACACATTTCACCATAAATTCCGACGTCATGGTTATGGTGCCGTTATTTACAGTTAGCATACCGGGTATGCTGCGGTTTTGCTTAACGCCATGTATGTCCAGCTCGCCAACGGCGGTTACCGGGTAGTTTCCGTTTTTGGTAACATCAATATGCTCCTGTATTTTTCCTTTAAAAGTAGCTTTGGGGTATTTATCGCTTTCCAGGTAATCGCTGTTAAAATGTTCCTGCATCAGTGATTTTTTGAATTTGAAGGAGGTGATATTTACGCTGAACACCAGATCGCCGGTTGCGGCATTGAACACCGATGTTCCGCTTTGCGTATTGGCTGCAATATCCTCTAAAGGTGCTGATGAAAACAGGCTGATATTGGCATTTTTACAAGCATAGAGTCCCTGCCCCGCCTGGTTGATGCTCATCCAGGCAAGTAAAATAATGATGATATGTTTCATAGTATTATGGTTTTGTCAACGAGTTTATGTTCCAGCTTATACCCAATGCTACCCCGGCCGATTGCAGTTTTACCTGGCTTGCGCCGATGTTGGTAAGCGGCAGTTTAAGGTATGGCTGTACATTTACACCTATTTTTGAGTTGATTTGACGCTGATAGGTAGCCTGGAAGTTAAGTACCCCAAAAAGGTACCTGCCCGGCGATGGTATGGTATAACTGCGCGGCCCTTTGGCAGCAGGATCGGCATAATCATATTGATAGTTTTCGTGCATCATCAGGTATGATGAAATACCTGTGCCTACGCTAATTTTGTTTTGATGCTTATTAAATACCTGGTAATCTATATTTAATGGTATATCAATAGCCCGGCAATCGGCTACCACATCAGTAGGGAAAGTTTTAAAAGTATAGCCCGTACTATGATAATTTTCAAACGAAGTATTGTAAGGTTTTTTAGCATAACCAACTCCGGTACTTATGGTAAGCTTGTTCATATTTACCGAAAACATTAAACCGGCATTAACACCTGTTTTACCGCTTTGGAACGAGTTTACGCCATTTAACTCAGGCGCGCCCATTACTGTTAATGCAAATTGCGGATGTTTAAAGCCCGACTTAATAGTTACATCCTCCTTATTGCGCTGTGCAGCTAACAGCTTTACATAAGCTGTATTGTCAATTTCATGTGTAGTAGGGGTGCCCGGGTTAGCAAGCTCATTAGCAGCCCCCTTTGTAGTATTAATAGCAGTTGTGTTATAGGCAACCAATGGGCTAATACTATTATAATTTTCAACACCGGCATTAGCGTTTGGCAACATTGCATTATTAACATGGTTATTAGCAATACTTTTAGACGTTATAGCATTTGATGATGCCATTGTTTTTTGTGCTATTATATTGCCTGCGTAAATATCCCGTTTACCCGTTACAGGTTTACCAGCACTAATTTTTGTTTGGGCAATTGTACCGGCTGATGGAGCATTAACCGGAGCTTTTGTACTTACTGTGGCATTACCGTCAGCAGGCTCTGTATAATTTTGCGTTGATACAGGTTGTTTAACAATAGCCATTTGCTTTGGCTTTTGCCCGTTATCAGTTTGTTGCGGTTTAAATAACCACCAGCCCAGTATCAGCAATAACATAGCGGCAACACTGCTTATCAAGGGCAGCCAATAAACAACCCCGCGGCGCTTTTTGTCCCCGTCAAGCAGTTGCTCAAGGTTATCCCAGTCGGCCTCCTTAAACCCGGTTTCATTAACCGGATCGGTAAGCCCGCGCCTGAAAAGTTTGTCTATATCTCGTTCGTCCTTCATTCTCTAATTCCATTATTATAATACACGGGGCCTATAGCCGAAGCATTTATGGCAACTACCTGTGTATAGTCTGTTCCGCCGTTACCGTAATTTTTTTTACCGGCTGGCACATCAACAGTTAATATCATTTGTTTTAATTTCTGCCTCGCTTTAAAAAGATTTGATTTTGAGGTGCCTATGTTAATATTCAGCATCTCGGCAATCTCCTCGTGCGAGTACCCGTCAATAGCAAAAAGGTTAAATACAGTGCGGTAAGCCTGCGGCAGCTTTTGT
This sequence comes from Mucilaginibacter sp., assembly GCA_025929405.1. GTDB lineage: Bacteria > Bacteroidota > Bacteroidia > Sphingobacteriales > Sphingobacteriaceae > Mucilaginibacter. The sequence goes on from JAICMD010000169.1 coordinate 6,560, forward strand.
ACCATAGCCAGCAAATCGTTATAATTCAAATTGCTGTCGGTATAGGTACCATCATCCAGATGCTCGGCTGTTTCAAGGTCTTCCGAGTAGGCCATTTTAAGGTTGGCACGATAATGATCGATAGATACATTGGTCATTATCCTGCCAAGCCATGCTTTAAATGGCCTGCTGGCATCAAAGGTTTCTATTTTGGTAAATACCTTAAAAAACCCCTGGTTAAGTATCCCGGCAGCTTCATCCCTGTCACTCGCATAGCGCAAACATATAGCCATAGAAAAACCGTAGAATGCTTTATACAGCATTTTCTGACATTTCCTGTCCTGCTTAATACAGCCCTGAATCAGTTGATGTAGATCTTCTTCGACCATATGGGTTAAAGCCTGTAATATACCATTTGTACCTTATCACGATAGATTGGTGCAAAAGGTTGCCTGTTTAGATAAAATTAATTTAAATTACTGATAGTCAAGCATTAATTATAACTATTGGCGATACTCTAAAATAAAAAAGCAAAATAACATAATGTATAGGCAACCTTTTACTGTTTTGCCTCGTGATGATGGTACCCTAATAACATATATAGTTTATTTTTTTACATCAATACCTGAATACCTATGATACCTGTTTCAGTAGTTATCATCACTAAAAACGAAGCTGAAGTTATAACCAAAAGCATCACCGCTGCTAAATTAATAACTGATGATATTATAGTTATTGATAATGATAGCGTTGATGATACCGAAGCTATAGCTTTGGCCGCCGGTTGCCGGGTATACCAAAAAACCTGGGGCGGCTATGGCGCCAATAAAAACAAAGGCATTGAGCTTGCAAAGTATAATTGGATACTAAGTATCGATGCCGA